>DATCXH010000162.1:0-10833 GCA_036565925.1 Vicinamibacterales bacterium | reverse complement strand
ACCCGCCTCTACGACCCGCCTCTACGAGCCGGCGCCGCGGAGACGCAGTCGGCGGCCGACGGCAAGCCCGAGGTGGTAGGCCCCCTCCTGCTGCAGCCACACATGGCGCGCGTGGTTATCAGCCAACTCGACGATCAGCGTGCGCGAGGCTTCGGGCAACGCCGCCGCGATCTGCTCGACCAGTTGTTCCTGCCGCTGAATATCCACCGGAGCGAACAACTCGTCTTCGTGAATCGCCTGCAGCAGGTCTTCATATTCGACCTCGCACTGGTCCTCGGCATCAGAGAACGACGGCACGTGGCGCAGCTTGCCATCGAGTTCGAGTTTCTCAGCGCAGCGTTCGGCAAGCTCGAGCAGTTCTTCGGAGGTCGGCATCCCACTATGTTATGCCCGTGGCTAGTTGGGAGTTGGTGGTTGTTGGTAGGTGGTTCCGTGACGATGTTGTGGCGGGATGTTCCGCGGTGGGACGCGATTGTTCGTGGGCGGCCTTTTTCCGAGTGTGCAAAACGTCGCGATTCAGGCTCATTTTGTGCCCGCGCGACAAACGGCCGGGCGGCGTGTGTCTTGCTTTTGATCTGGGCACTGCCAAGAAGCACCCGGTCCTCTGGGACCGGCGGAATCGCACAACACCATCCAAAGGGAACTGCCGCTATGCACGCGCGCGCACTTGTCGATCGAGTCCGGGGGGAATTCAACGAAATGCCTGGTCTTCAGCTCACTATCCCGCAGGCCGCCAGGCTGCTCGGGATCGAACATGACACGTGCCGCGATGTGATTGACACGCTGGTGGCTGCCGCGTTCCTGCGGCGTACATCGTCGGGGACCGTGGTCCGAACCGATCGCTAATCTGCCCCGAGAAAAGCCATCACGTACGACGTTGCACCGAAGTTCGCACGGCGCTACGTACGCTTCGCGCGCAGGATGTCGCCCGCGCGCTCCGCAGCTTCGCGCACAAGGAACCCCATCTTCGGGTGCGACGGCTCCAGGTCGGGCGCGATCCCCTGCTCCCGCATCTCTTCTGAGGTCGTCGGACCGATCGATGCGACGACGCACTTCGCGAGACCGCGGCGGACGGCGTCACGTATGCCCATCGAGTCTGCCACCTTCAGCAGGTGCACGACCTGGGTTGCCGTCGTGAACAGCGCGACGTCGATGTCGCCGGCGGCTATGGCTCGTACGGCGTCTTCGAGGGGGGCCAGGTCCTCCGGAAGCGCCCACTGGTACACAGGCACTCGAGTCACCTGGGCACCTCGCGTCTCGAGACCCGCGAGCAGGTCCGGATTCGACGCACCATACTCCTGAACGGCAACGCGCTTACCTGCCAGGGGGAACTCCCGCTGCTTGTCGTCGAGCGATGCAAGCACTTCACGCCAGGTGTTGGGCTCGGGCGCGGTGAGCCACGGCGTCAGCGCCAGTTCGCGAAGCACCGCGACCGGCTTCGGTCCTCGCGCCAGGACTTTTGTTCGACCCAACGCACTCACGAATGCGTCACGATTGCCCTTGACGTGTTGGACGACTGTGAGCAGCGCGCGAGTACCGACGCCAGTCAGCAGCACGACGAGATCGAATTCGCCGCGTTCGAGCGCATCGGCAAAGGCGATGGCGTCGGAATTGGAGTCGAGCGGCACCTCGCGCATCGACGGTGCCGAAACGGGCTGGCCGCCGTACGAGGAGATGATCGAGGCCATCTCCCTCGCGCGGCGGCTTTCCAAGCTTAGAACACGCAGGTCGTTGAACGATGGGGTCATTGATGATTGAGTGATCGTTGATTATCGATTAGTTGTTGATTGTCGATTCCTGATTGTGGATTTGCGGCCCAGGCACGTCCGAAGAGCGTGCCCAACAAATCAACAATCTCCAATCATCAATCAACAATTCAATCAAAAATCACCAATCCCCAATCACGAATGCTCTCTACTCGGTCACGTTTAAGTACGCTTCTTCGCCGTGCATCGAGACGTCCATACCCGTCGCCTCATCGGACTGCGTCGCACGCAGCGGGATGAACAGACCGATCAACTTCAGCAGGATGAAGCTGACGACGCCGCTATATACGATCGCTGTCCCAACGGCCAATGCCTGGATACCGACCTGGCCGGGGTTACCGGCAATCAATCCGTCGAAGACGGTGTTAATGCTCTTCTCAGCGAAGACACCGGTCAGGATCGCGCCCACGGTTCCGCCGACGCCGTGCGCGGCGACGACGTCGAGCGAGTCGTCCAGTGAAGTCTTGGCGCGGATGATCAAGGCCAGATAGCTCGGCACCGCGGCAATCGCGCCCAGCGCAATCGCACTCATCGGGCTGATGAAGCCGGCCGCTGGCGTGATCGCCACCAGGCCGACGACGATCGCGGTCGCACATCCGACCGCCGTCGGCTTCCCGGATCGCAACATGTCCAGGAACGTCCAGACCACCAGCGTGGCGGCGGGGGCGAGCATCGTCGTCACGAAGGCAAGTCCGGCGATCGGGCTGGCGGCAAGAGCGCTACCAGCGTTGAAACCGAACCATCCGAACCAGAGCAGACCAGCGCCGAGCAGCACCGTCGGAATGTTGTGCGGCAGGATCGAGGCGTGGCCATAATCCGATCGCTTACCGACGACCATCGCCGCGACGAACGCGGCCGCACCGGCATTGACGTGGACGACAGTTCCACCGGCGAAGTCCCAGGCTCCCATGTCGGCGAGCCAGCCACCGCCCCACACCCAATGCGCCATCGGCGCGTAGACGAGCACCGACCACAGCGAGATGAACAGGAGATAGGCGGAGAACCGCATGCGCTCGACGATGGCTCCGGAAATCAGCGCGGCGGTGATGATGCAGAACGTGGCCTGGAAGGCCATGTAAAGCATGTGGGGAATGGTGATCGGCACGACGGCGTCCTTGGCTTCGAGACCAACGCCGTTGAGGAACGCGAAGCGCAAATCGCCGATCCAATTGTTCTCGGTGGGGCTGAGTGCGAGTGAGTAGCCAATCAATGCCCAGAGCACGCCCACGAACCCCAGGGAGATGAAACTCATCATCATTGTGTTCAGGGCGTTCTTACTGCGCACCAGCCCGCCATAGAAGAACGCCAGCGCCGGCGTCATCAAAAGCACCAGGGCGGTTGAAATTAGCATCCACGCGGTATCGGCTGAATTCATTCCCCTCACCTCGAAAGGGCGCGCCTCACCTATGAGGCGCGCGGAGCCGACTCAAGCGCACAGCAAGCGAAGTGCCACGGCTTCCCTCAGAAGTGTCAGGAAATCGAAGGATCCGAGCAGGTCCGCTCGGAACGGAGCCCTCGACGAGGACATTCTTGTAGATTCGCCAGATCACAAGACATAAATGTCCTAATGATCGGCAGGTCAAAGTTGCGAGGCTGTCGATGGTACCTACGGTGCCCCGGGGGACGGTAACGCCGCAGCGACGCCGCCAGACATTTTTGTCTAATGTCTGAGTTTGTCGATCAATTCTGTCGATATGTGGGGTTCGACCTTACCGCGCTGTCGGCCCGCCTTCGCGCTGACGCTCCGGCGAGGCAGGACCGGCGGGCGCCGCCGAGGCAAACATCGCGGGAATGTGCACCGGATCGTCGTCGGCCCACGGCATCCGGCACGCCTGACGACGCTCGTAGAGATGCAGGTTCGCGGTCAAACGGCGTACGTCCTGGGCCGCGCCGCCCTGTTCCGCCGCCGCGATCACACTCTTCTGAACGTCGACCGCGTCGCTGAATTGTCCGAGCTCCGCCATCGCCATGGCCATCGTTTCCCCGACAACGGTCGTCTTGTTGACTTTCATGACTTCCTGGAGCAGTGCCATCGCGCGCGCGCCGTCGCGAATCGTGTCGTCTGGTGCCGCCGCGAGGATCCGCGCCAGTGCGTGCGAGAGCTCGGCTCGATCCGGCAGGATGCGGGTACTCTCCTCGAGCCAGGCCTTTGCATCGCGATACCGGCGGAGACGGACGAGCGCCATCGCATACGCGAAGCGTGCCTCCGCGGACCTCGGGTTGATGCGGACGACCTCGGCGTACGGCTTCAGGGACGCTTCGAGACGTCCGGTGCTGCGGAGAGTATCGGCGAGCGCCATCCAGGCCTCGGTGTAATTCGGGTTGTATTTGACGGCCGTGCTCAGTCGCTCGATCGCCTCGTTCTTTTGTCGGGAACCCGCGAAGATCACACCGAGGCTGTAATTGGCTTTGGCAGAGGCCTCGTCGTAGCCCTCGGGCGGAGACATCTTGATCACTTCCTCGAAGCGGGCCACCGCTCCCTCAACATCGCCCTGTAGCACGAGCGCGGTGCCCAGCTTGTGGCGCAGCGATCGTCCGAGCGAGCCCGTGGCTGGCGCGAGCTCGGCGCCTTTGCGGAATGCCTCTTCGGCAGCCTTGAAGTCGCGCGCTTGGAGCGCACGGACGCCGCGCAGCTCGTACGACAGCCCGCTCTCGATTGACATGTCGAGATCCGCCCGCAGACGATCGGGCACAACAAGCTCTGTGTTCCTCCACAACTTGAGATGCTCTTCGGCCTTGGCCGTATCACCGAGTCCTCGATACGCGTTCGCCAAGGGCGAATGAATGCTGGCTGCACTCGGATCGAAGGCCAGCGCCTCCTCGAGCACGGTGACGGCGCGCTGGTAGTCGCGCCGCGCGAGCGCGGCCTGACCGAGACCCGCCATCACCGCGACGTTTTGCGGTGGGAGCTGCGCCGCGCGCTGGAACAAGGACTCGGCGACATCAGGCTTCCCTTGCTCGAGATAAAGACGACCGAGCCAGGTCAACGTCGCGATCTCCGAGGGATTCCGCTCCAGCGCGCGCTCGAACGACTGAATCGACTTCTCTGTCTGGCCGATGCTCTTGTAGAGATGACCGAGGTAGTAGGGCCACCGCACATCACCGGGCATCAGATCCTGCGCGTTGAGATAGGCCGGCTCGGCGGCCTCGTAGTACTCCGCCGCCTGTAGCAGCATCGCGTACTCGCCGTAGGCGGTGCCGAGCTCGTCGCCCGATGCGCCCGCCTTCTTCTTCTCCATCAGCGTCACGTAGCGCTGCTTGACCTGTGCCTGGACCGGGGGGTCCATGCGCGCGAGATCGGGCAGCATCACCTCGCGAGATGCGGGCGGAGGTCCGGCTGGGGCGGCGGGCTTCGACGAGCCACATGCCGCGACGAACAGCACCAGCAGCACCACGGATAGACGTGTGATCACTTACCTGTCTCGAGCGAACTCGAGGAACCACTGCCCTCGCTCACTGTCGTCCAGCGATCGACGGGCATGTCGCCGAACTCTTCGGTCTTGCCGTCGGGCCAGCTCACCTTCGCACGCACGGGATCGGTAGACGAGCCGAGGCCAACGAGCACGCGCGGATCGTTCGCCGAGGCGTAGCTGCCGTCGGAACGCGCACGCCGCCGCAGTGGCCCGCCGTTCTTGCGGATGATCTCGACCCGCGCGCCGATTTGATCGCGAACCTTCCCTGGGCCGACCGGCGCCGCCAGACGCAATCCCAGCCAGTGGTTCTTATTCCCGATGTTGTTGATCAGCAGACGCGTCGGACCAGCGGCCGTTCCGATCACGACATCCTCATCGCCGTCGTTATCGATGTCGCCAAACGCCGCACCCCGGCTGACGTCGTTCAGCGTGAACGCCTTTCCCGCCTTCGGTGACACATCTTCAAAGCGGCCGTTGCCCAGATTGCGATACAGCTGGTTGAGCATCTTGAGCGGGAACGGATCGTTGACCCGCGCCTGCGCTTCGATGATCGAGACGCTGCCATTCGCGGTCAGCAGGTCGAGCCACGAATCGTTGTCGTAATCGAACCAGGCCGTGCCGAAGCCGGTCTTCGCGAGACTCGGCGGCCCAAGGCCGGAGGCGGCCTTGCGATCCTCGAACACTCCATCGCCCATGTTGACGTAGAGGATGTTCATCTGCGCCAGCCAGTTGGTGATGAAAATGTCCTCGTCGCCGTCATTGTCGTAATCGCCGGCATCGACGCCCATGCTGGCTTCGGAGTTGCCCTGTCCGTTGACTGCCGCACCGGATATGAATGCGGTGTCCTTGAACGTGCCGTTCTTCTGGTTGATCCACAACTGGTTCGGCTGACCATCGTTGCCGACGTAGATATCGATCCAGCCATCACCATTGAAGTCTGCGGTGGAGACACCGAGTGCGGGACCATCCGCGCCGCCGACGAGCGCGTGCGACGTCACATCCTCGAACGTGCCATTGCCGCGATTGTGAAACAGGCGATCGGGTTGCGCGCGGTAGCTGTTCGGCGGACAGTAGTCGTGCTGCCCGGTCACTGACAGGCAATCGAGATCGCCAGCGACGCTGTACAACAGATAGTTGCCGACGTAGAGATCGAGCCAGCCATCGCGATCGTAATCAACGAATGCTGCGGACACGCCCCACCCATTCGGATTGCCCACGCCAGTCCTGGCGGTGACGTCGGTGAACGTCCCATCGCCGTTGTTGTGTAGCAGGACCGAACCCGAGAGGCCGGTTCGATAGATGTCGACAAACCCGTCGTTGTCATAATCGGCAGCGGCGACGCCCATGCCGTACGACGTGATGTTGATGCCGCTCTGGCCCGTCACATCAGTGAAGTGCAGCGTCCGCTTTCCGTCCGCGCCAACGACGAGATCGTTACGGAAAAGGCGATCGCCGAGCGGACCTGTCGGAGGAAACGTGGCGTCCTTCAGCGTTTTCTTGCCGAGCATCGCGCCCTGAACGAGGTACACATCAAGGTCGCCGTCGTTGTCGTAGTCAAACAGCGCGACGCCGGGCGCCATGATCTCGGGGTAATACTGTTCACCCGACATGCCGTTGAAGTGGACGAAATCGAGGCCCGTCTCCTTGGCGCGCTCGACAAACCACTCTGCGTCAGCGGAAGTTGATGCCGCAGCGGGCGGGACGGGATTCTTGTCGCTTCCGCACGAAACCAGGGCAAGGGCAGCCAGCACTGCCAGCAGGAACTTCATCGGATTCGCTCAGCGTACAAGAAAATCGGCCGGTCCCCAAAAGGTCGCCGGGTCTACAAAGCCCGCCTTCGGGCGGGGCGCTTCGGCGAGGTCTCGCCGTAGACTTGTCGGAGGCGGACAAGACCCGGCCTGCGGCTGCAGGATCTACAATCGCTCGGTACCGCGCTCGAATGAGTCATAGAACAGCCTCGACGCTGCTCACGTTGGTCGTGGGCGCGGCCACGCTCACCGGTCAAAGTCCCGAACCCAAGGCCGCCTTCCTTCAGGCCGTGGGCCAGTTCAGCCTCGCGCTCGACGCCTGGTACGGAGACGAAGGCGTCCGCGTGCGCTCGAGCCTCGACGCGATGTCGCGAGCGCTCGGCGAATGGGATGCGGTGCTGCGGAAGTACGAGGCTGCGATGGCGGCCGACCTCCCTACCGCCGACCGCGCGCTCGCACTCAAGATGCACCTCGCTATTGGCGGGCTGTATCTCGATCGCGTACGAACCGCGGACGGCCTGCGTGAACTCGCGGCGGCGCGACAACTCGACGGGTCGCGTGCTGACGTGCCGTTGTTTGAGGCGCTTGCACACAGCCAACTCCGGGGCGACGACCCGGCGGCCACTGCGTCGCTTCGCCAGGCTTCAACGCTCAACCCCAACGACGCGATCACGGCGTATGTCCTGGCGCGTCATCTTTCTCGCAGCGGTGCCGCCGAAGACGCCGGCCGCGCCTACGACAGGTTCGTCGCCGCTGAAGCCCCTCGTCTCGCAGGGAACCAGCAGCAGCCGTCCGCACCTTTCATCGATCTACGCCTGATTCATGAGGCGCCCGGCGTCGAGCCGTTCTTCCCGCCGGCTCAATACGTGGACGGCTTTGCGGAACTGCAGCGCGGCAACTTGCCACGCGCGGTTGAACTATTCCGCCAAAGCGCGGCGCAAGATCCACTCGTCTCGGGCAGCGGGGTTGAATCTGGAGCGCTGGGCCAGGCAGCCGGAGCGCTTCGCGACGGATCAATCGAACACGCCGCCGAGCACATCGCCGTGGCGATCGAGCTGGCACCCGAACGCGCCGAACCCCATCGCATCCAGGGACTCATCTACCTGGCGAATCGCCAACCCGACGCAGCAGCGAAAGCGCTCCGCACCGCGATCACCCTGAACCCGCGCGACGAGCGCTCGCGTCTCACGCTGGCCGACGCGCTGATCGTCGCCGGAGATCTTCCGGCCGCGAGATCCGCACTGCAAGACCTGCTCGCGATGCTTCCCTCCTCTGGCCGCGCGCGCTACAAGCTTGGTCTCGTGTATCAACGCCAGGGTCTGTACGCCGATGCGATTCGTGAACTCACGACTGCGGCGGGATCGAAACCACTGCTCGGTCTCAACAGCGTGTATCAGACGATCGGCGCACTGGCCCGGTCGCAGCAGCAGTACGACGCGGCGATTGCGGCGTTCTCGCAACGCATCGATCTCATTCCCAACGATGCAGCTGCACATCACGAGCTTGGCGAGATGTACTTCCGGCAGAGCCGGCAAAGCGAAGCCCTCGCGGAATTCACGGCGGCCGTCATGCTGAACCCAACCCGCGCGGACTCTCACGCCGCGATGGGTCAGGTGCATCTCCGCGGCGGCAACTATGCCGAAGCCGTGGCCGCGGCCCGACGCGCCGTCGCATTGGACAGCTCGCACAAGGAGGCACGCTACGTCCTGGCGACGTCGCTGGTGCGCATGGGCAACGTGGACGAAGGCAAGCGGGAGCTCGAGGTCTATCAGCGTCTGCAAACCGAGGAGACCGCCACCCGATCGCGCCGGCTCGAAATCGAAGGTCTCAGACGCGATGCGTCGGTGAGCATCCTCAACGGCGAGTCCGCGAAAGCCGTGGCGCTACTACGCCAGGCGCTCGAACGCGATCCCGAGTCGGCGCAATTGCGTCTCGACCTCGGGCTGGCATTGCTCAAGGCCGGTCAGCCCGCCGATGCAATCGAACCGCTGACCGGTGCCGCGGCGAAGGAGAACAGCGAGGACGCGCATGCGTATCTCGCCGAGGCGTACGCCGCACTCGGACGTCACGCCGACGCCGAACGCGAGCGGGCCATCGCTTCCCGACTGCGTCAGGAGTCACTGCGTCGCGCCGGAGCGCTCCGTTGAGAAGGTTCGCCATCGCCGTGGCGATCACGATCGCCTTCACGCACATCGCCACATCGCAAACCCCCGCGACCGTCCAATTCACGAACCTGGCGAATCAGAGCGGCATTGATTTTCAGCACGTGAACGGTGCCAGTCCCGATCGGCACCTCTACGAAATCATGAGCGGCGGCGGCCTGTTCTTCGACTACGACAACGACGGCTGGCTCGACGTCTTCCTCGTTGACGGTGGTTCGCTGACCAATCCGGCGATCGACAAGACCGCACGCCATCGTCTCTACCACAATCGTGGCAACGGCACCTTCCAGGACGCGACCGCGTCATCCGGGATCACCCACAACGCGTACGGCATGGGTGCCTGCGCCGCGGACGTCAACAACGACGGCTGGATCGATCTCTACGTCACCAGCGTCGGAGTGAACTCGCTGTATCAGAACAACGCGGGCAAGGGCTTCATTGACGTCACCAAGACCGCAGGCGTGGCTGGCGCACCGATGTTCAGCGCGAGCTGCGCGTTCGCCGACGTCGACCGCGATGGCGACGTCGATCTCTTCGTCGTCAACTACGTCGATGCCCGGGTCGACAACAATACCTTCTGCGGCGACGTCGGCCGGAAGTACCGCATCTACTGTCACCCGCTGACGTTCCAGGCACTCCGCAACACGCTCTATCGCAACAACGGCAGCGGCGTGTTCACCGATGTCAGCAAGGAGACCGGTATCCTCGATCATCGCGGCAACGGCCTGGGTGTCGTCTTCGGCGACTACGACGATGACGGATGGGTGGATGTGTTCGTGGCGAACGATTCAACGCCCAACTTCCTGTTTCACAACGATGCGGGAAAGAGATTCACCGAAGCGGCGCTGCTCGCGGGTGTCTCAGTGGCGAGCGACGGCATGCCTCGCGCCGGCATGGGCACCGACTTCGGCGATTACGACGGCGACGGCGATCTCGACCTGTTCGTCAGCAACCACGAGCTCGAAGCGCATACGCTGTTTCGCAATCTCGGCAAGGGGTTGTTCGAAGACGCGACGTTCCCGAGTGGCGTCGGGCCGGCGACACTCCCCTACGTCGGCTTCGGCGCAGCGTTCGTCGATTACGACAACGACGCCGATCTCGATCTCGGCATCGTCAATGGCCATGTGATGAACAGCCCTGGTCATGTGCGACCTGGAGCAACTGAAGCGCAGCGGAAGCTTCTGCTGCGAAATGCTGGCGCAGGCCCTTCGACGTCGCTCAGGGCAGGCCTCTTCACCGATGTCGGACGGCAATCGGGACCCGGCTTCGCCTCCGAGAAGGTCGGACGGACGCTCGCAGCGGGCGACGTCGATAACGACGGCGACCTCGACTTCCTGATCACGAACAATGGCGGCGCGGCCGAGTTGCTGCGCAATGAAGGCGGCACCGGCAACAACTCGGTGCTCATTCTGCTGGTCGGGACGAAGAGTAATCGCAGTGCAGTCGGCGCGCGTGTGCGCCTGACGTCCGCAGGCGCGACGCAGATTCGCGAAGTCAAAGCCGGATCAAGTTATCTGGGGCAAAACGATCTGCGGGTGCACGTCGGCCTCGGAAAGGCCGCGAAGATCGATCGACTCGAGGTGCGCTGGCCCAACGGGCAGAACGAAGTAGTCGAGGGCGCCGCCGTGAATCAGATCGTCACGGTGACGGAAGGCAAAGGCGTCACAGCGCGAACGCCGTTCGCACGCAAATAAGAAAAGGCGGGTCCAAAAAGAAGGCGGGTCCACAGAACAGGACCCGCCCC
>DATCXH010000005.1:0-3430 GCA_036565925.1 Vicinamibacterales bacterium | reverse complement strand
AGATCGAGCAGCGCGCGAGCCACTGGTCCCGGCGCGCCGGTGCCAATCGGCTGACCATCCCACTCGACGATCGGCGCGACTTTGATCGAGCTGCCCAGCAGGAGCATCTCGCGGGACGCGCGTGCATCGGCAACAGGGATGTCGCACACCTCCACACCACTCAGCAATCCGCTGCCTTGCAGGTGTGCAGCGAGCTCGAGCAAACGAAGTGAGGTGCAGCCGGCCAGGACCTGGACAAAGCGCGGATGACGTAGCACGCCGTCAGCCGTCACGAATGCCACATTCATGTTCGAGCTCTCACCGACGAATCCTTGATCGTCGATGAACACGCCGTTGTCGAGGCCGGCCTCTTTGGCCTCCATCTGCATCAACACATTCGGTAGATAGTTCGTCGCCTTGGTGATGGCGTAAAGCGGTGGCTTGATCGGATACGTGGTCGTCATGACCTTGAGGCCTTCGGAGTACCACCGTGCGGGATAGGAGAGGCCGCCGAAGACCATGACGAAGAACCCCGGCGTCGCGCCCGCTGCCGGCGTGAGATCGAGATTGCCCGCACCCGATGACAGCCAGTATCGGATCGAGCCGTCACGCACGCCGCTCGCGGCGGTGGTCCGGATGATGATGTCGCGCATGTCGGCTCGAGAGCCGGCGAGCTTCAACTTTGATCTCTCCGCCGATCCGAGAAACCGATCGAGGTGAGCCTCGAGATCGTAGATGCGGCCGTTGACCAGACCGGCAGTGTCGAAAATGCCGTGACCGCGATGCACCATGTGGTCGTCGAACGGCAGCACCATCAGCGCCGGGTCGGTGACGATGCCCCCGAGCTGGCTCGAATAGAAGGCGCTGAATTTGACCGGCTGACGTTCACGCATCGCGCGGAGGGCAGCGACCACCTGATCGGCGTCGAGTACTGGCAGCGGTGTCGTCACGGGCATGCTCACACTTTACCGTGGCTGCTGTTACCAGGACGACCGCAACGCGATGGCGATCCAGCCGGCCCGTTCGGTTACACGCAGAGGCTGCATGCCGACATGCCGATAGGCGTGCACGACGTCGTGCTCCATGGCTGAGCGGATTCCCGAGAGCACGAGTTGGCCGTGATGGCCCACACGGCGCACGAGAACGGGCGCCAATTCGATGAGCGGCGCCGTGAGCACGTTCGCGACGACCAACGGCCAGGTCCCTGTGATGACCTCAGGCCCGCCGTGCGCCATCTCGAGCCGCGAGTCGAGTGTGTTGATGCGCGCGTTCTCGGCGCTCACGCGCAGCGCCTCATTGTCGATGTCGATGCCGAGCACTCGCGGGATACCGAGGATCAGCGCCGCAAGGGCGAGCACGCCGGAGCCGATGCCCACGTCGAGCATAGACGAGGGAGGTGCGATGGTGACGGCGGCTTCGATTGCTTCAAGGCAGAGTGCGGTAGTGGGATGAAGTCCCGAGCCAAATGCGTCGGCATCGATAAGGCGCAGATCGCCCGGCCGGGCATCCATGTGCGCAGGAACGATGCGAAGCCGTCCGATGTGAATCGGGCGACGGCTCAGCACCCACACGGATTCCTCGTCTCGGCCTACCGCTGGAGACACTGAGATATGGGCGACGCCAAGCGCGCGTGCGACCTGGTCGGCCGTGACACTATCAGGCATGAGGGCCGCGATCCGGCCGTCCTGCGCGACTTCGGCGTCGATCGCGCCGAGGTCTACGAGCCGGCAAAACGCATCATCGCCTACGTGGCGGAGGTCGACGCGGTACGGCATCGCTCAAGTGTGGCATGTGGGCGCCTGCGCGCGGCACGAGAATCGCACCCAATCAACTCCATGATTCCGCCTCAGCATCCGCAACCGCCGCAGACGCCACAGCCGGCAACTCCTCAGCCTCGTACGCCAATGGTCTACGTGTACGAGAGGCAGCAGTGGGAATACCGTGTCATCGTTCAGTCAGCGATGACCCAGGACGAATGAAACGCGCTCGGAGCGGACGGGTGGGAACTCGCCGGCGTCCTCGCGCTGCCGGAGGCGACGAACTTCTACTTCAAGAGAGTTCGAGCCGAGCTCTGACGCCGACCGACAGGACCGCCGTACGTGTGAATCCGATCGAGGTGTCGTTTCGGTTCTACGCACAGTTGAATGATTTTCTGCGAGTCCCGTACCGCGGACGACGGTTCATGCATGCCGTCGCAGCGCGTTCATCCGTGAAGGATGCGTTCGAGTCGCTCGGCGTGCCCCATCCAGAGGTGGACCTCGTACTCGTCAACCGTGCTGCCGAAGGGTTTTCGTATCGGCTGCAGCATGGTGACGACGTGTCGGTGTATCCGGCGTTCCGGACGATCGATATCAGCGAGATACGCCGCACCGCACCGGATGTAAGCGGTGCGATCCGGTTTGCCGTTGACGTGCATCTCAACAAGCTCGCATCGCTCTTGCGACTCTGTGGCTTCGACGCGCTCGTGTATCACGATGATGAGGACATCGCGGATGCGGCTGCGCGCGATGCGCGCGTGGTGCTCACGCGAGATGTCGCACTGCTCAAGCGCGCTGCCGTGCAGCGCGGTCGCTGGGTCAGACACACCGACCCCGAGGAGCAACTTGTCGAAGTGCTCGAATCGTTCGCACTTGTCGACCAGCTGAACCCGTTCAGCCGGTGCCTGCGATGCAATACGCCGATTGTGTCTGTGGCAGCGGCAACCGTTGTCGCGCACGTGCCGTCACGCATTCGCGCAGCGTTTCGTGAATTCTGGCGCTGTCCAGGCTGCGCCCGCATATTCTGGCGAGGCTCACATTACGAGCAGTTGTCCTCACTCATCGACCGGGTCCGGCGTCGCGGATAACCGGCAGCCGCGGTACACTATTGGCCTTATGGCGGGCGCTGTCCGGACGCGCCCACGGAGAGCATAGATGAGACGTCTCATACTCGGAGCCCTGACGGCGCTGACCGGCGCCGCGATCATCACGACCGCCGGTGTGTCCGGCCAAGGGCGCAGCGCGGACGTGCCCGGCACGGGTCGCGTCGATTCGCCCGGCGTCATCGCGCCGGATGGCAGCGTGCCCGCGCTCGGCAGCTACAAAGCGCCGAAGACGCCGTGGGGTGAACCCGACCTGCAAGGCACCTGGAACGCGAACGATCTTCAGGGCATTCCGATGCAGCGTGCCGAGTCAGTCGGCACACGCTATCGGCTGAATGACGACGAGTACACGCAGCGCGTCACACAGCGCGATCAGAACGTCGCCAACGACAACAGTGATGAGTTCACGCTGGAGCGCGCGGAAGAATTCGAGAAGCGATTCGGAACCGTCGGTGGCGCCGTCTCGCCGCCGCCGCACTGGCTCGAACGCGCGCGGACGGTGAGCCGCGTGGCGTCGTATGTCATCGAGCCGGCGAACGGTCGCATCCCGGCTCTGACACCCGCTGCGCAAGCTGCGGCGCAGCAGCGGCA
>DATCXH010000685.1:0-2442 GCA_036565925.1 Vicinamibacterales bacterium | reverse complement strand
GAGAAGGCAGGGCAGGTCTCTCCAGCACCACAGCCGGAGTAGCGCGTCGTGTGCGTTCCTGCGGGTCCAAAGATCAGGACCGCCCTGCGACTATGTTTCGGGGAGCTGCACTACCAGGGTGATTGCGCCGGAGAGGCGCTGCCAGTCGGCGGTTTCTTTCTCGAGTTGTCGGCGTCCCTTGCGCGTGAGCGCGTAGAACTTTGCCCGGCGGTTGTTCTCGCTCGGTTTCCATTCGGCTTTGATCAAGCCTTGCTGTTCGAGCTTGTGCAGCGCGGGATAGAGCGAGCCGTCGCTCACCTGCAGGACATCGCTCGACACCCGCTTCAGACGCTGACTGATCGCCCAACCGTGCAGCGGCTCGAGGGCGAGGATCTTCAGAACGAGAAGGTCCAGCGTGCCCTGAACGAGATCGGCAGGTCTGCTCACGGTTACCGAGTGAAGGATAGCATTGTTGGTCCGGCTAAAGCCGGACACTGCATCGACGGTCCGGCTGAAGCCGGACACGACATCTACACGGGTTTTCGATTGCCCACGAGGACGTCCCACCAGCCGAAATACGTCGCCAGCAGGTGGTCGAGTTCGCGGGTATCGGTCGTCGGATCTGTCTGCTCGGGCAGCGGCATGCAATACGCCGCATGCGGCGAGGCCTCGAGCATGTAGCGGACGCCTTCAGAGAACCCGGTGCCGGCATACGCGATGCAGCCGGCCATCGGCAGCGCGCGAAGATCGTCGAGGGCATACGGGATCTTCTCGTCCACCGTGCCCTCGCTGTCCTGGAACTTGCACTCGATGGCGAATGCCTGATTCGTCGGTTCGCAGACGACAAAGACGTCGATGCGGCGATTCTTGCCGATGATGGTTTTTCCGACGTGGATCTCGCGATAGACCTTCAGTCCCCGCGAGCCGAAGCGCCTCGAGACGTAGCACGCGATGAGGTTTGCGTATTCGCCGCCGGTCATGTCTCGGAGGTGATCATCTCCAGAAGACTCGCTTGATCGGTCGCCGGTGGCAAATCGTCTGGCGCGTGTCCGGTGCCGTATTCCTTCAATCGATCGGACGTGATGCGCACCGCTCCGGGATTGAGATCCGTGCCGATGAATCGGCGTCCGTTCTTCACCGCGGCGACGCCGACGCTGCCCGATCCCATGAACGGATCTGCGACGACTTCGCCCGGTTGTGTGCTCTGGTTGATGAGAACCTCAGAGACGCGCACCGGCTTCTCGGCCGGGTAGCCGCGATGAATCCGTGACTCGACGATGATGTCGGCAATGCCAAGATCGTTGAGGCGGCGCTTGCCCTTCTCGAAGAAGAGGATGAACTCGTAGCGGGCGCGATAGTGATAGCCCATTCCGATCGTGCGCTTGTCCCACACGAGCGGCTTCCAGAATTTGAACCCGGCGCGTTCGGCTTCTGGCTTGGCGACGAACATCGTCTCGGCGTCGCAATACAGATAGAAGTGCGTATCGGGCTTGAGCACGCGAAAGACTTCGGCGAAGAGCTCCCCGAACCGTTCATTGGGGAACACCCTAAACCAGTCGTTGCTCGAGGCTTTGCTGTGCTTGAGGCGCGTCGTCGTGCCCACCGCGCGATGCTTCTCGAGCGACTCGTAGGCCGGATCGGTTACGAGCAGATCGATCGAGGCCGCGGGCTGACCACGGAGCCAACTGACAGCATCCGCAACGGCGAGTTCGAACAGGCGAGCATTCACTGGAGAGCGATGTGGCTGCGACATTCTACGTGACATTCATTCTGGCTTCGATGAGTGACAGCGCAGGTCACGCGGGTCATGGGTTCAGCTAAAGGGTCCTCCTGAAGCCGGACACTACGACCGACACTACGGCGCCGCCGCGCGCGCTCGGGCCTTCAGGTCATCGAACCAACCGAGAACGATGTTGAATTCAGTGGCGGGTTGTTCGGGGATTGTGGCCTGGATCATGAGAAAGCGACCGTCCGATGCGACGTCGAAGCCACCGGAGCTGGTGTCCGAGACCTGATACCGACCCTCGAACAGCATGCGCGGCAAGCTGGCAGTCAGCGGCGATCCTGGCGTGATCGTCACCGCCATCATCTTGTCGTCCTGACGATAGAACAGCTCTCGGCCGTCCCTGGACCAGCGCGGCTCGACGCCCCCATCGGTTGAGATGGGGATCTTGCCGCCCGGACCTGGAAATGGGCCGACGTAGACTTCCGCCCGTCCTGATTCATCGGAGTTGTAGGCGAGCCATTTCCCGTCGGGCGAGATCTTCGCGGAGCGCTCGGTGAATGGTGTCTTCATTACGGGCCGCACGGCTCGCGGTGGATCGGTGTCCATCACCCAGAGATCGTTTCCGGTGTCCGCGGCGACCTCCGTGAACACCAGGAGCCGCCCGTCGGGTGAGATCGATGTCGGCGTATGCAGGCGTTCGCTCGTCGTCAGACGCTCCTCCTCGCCGCTGCCGTCGG
>DATCXH010000760.1:0-10487 GCA_036565925.1 Vicinamibacterales bacterium | reverse complement strand
CGACCAGGCGCTCGAGTTGCGCCAGCGCGTCGAGTCCGGCACGGTGAAGGGACCGCGTCTCCTGATCGGACAGATCATTCCTCTGGCCCGCTCTGGTCCTCCAGCGGGTCGCGGCGATCCAGCGCGCTTCGACACATCCCGTCCGCCGCTGCGTCCGACGCAAGCCGCAGGCGCGATTCCGCCAACCGAGACGATGAAAGCCGTCGAGTCGATCGCCAACCGCAAGTACGACTATCTCAAGACCGTCATCACGACGACACCAGGCGGGCCGGAAGTGGACACGCTCAAGTTGATCGTCGCTGAAGGGAAGAAGCGCAACATTCCGACGATCACGCACGCCGTCTCTGTCATCGACACGCTGGCGGCCGTCGAGGCGCATCCCGACGTACTCGTGCACACGCCGCACATCGGCCATCTCAATGACGACGCCGCGGCGGTGAAGAAGATCGCTGGAGCAGGGATCCCGATGACCTCGACGCTGCACGTGTTTGTTCCGCATTTCAGCGCTGACAACAAGCCGCTGTTCCGCGATGGTGAGCCATTCCCGTGGAATACGCTTTCGAGCGCGGGAGACGGACCGGTGAACGCGCGTCTGCTGTGGGAAGCCGGAATCTCGTACGGCTATGGCACCGATACGACCTGGCCGCCGAAGGAATCACTGGCCGACGAACTTCGTGCGCTCAGCCTCGTCTTTTCGCCGCGTGATATCAGCAAGATCATGGGACAGGGTGCCGCCCGATCCACGCTCAGGCAGGACATAGGTACGCTCGAGGCGGGTAAGATGGCCGATATCGTACTCATCGATGGCAACCCGCTTACCAATATCAACGACCTGCTGAAGGTAATGGTGACCATCAAGGGCGGTCGAATAGTCTCTGACGCTCGCGCACGCGCGACAAAGTAGACGTAGCGTCCAGCTTGAGCGCGTGTGGTGGCAATACGATTGAATGCTTCAGCATCGGAGGAGCGCAATGTCGATCCTACGTTTGCTGCTTGCCGTAGTGCTCATCGTGGTAGTTGGCGCGTTAGTGACGGGTTATCTCAGCAATCGGAACCACCAACGGGTCGTCACCCTGCCAGATCGGACCGAGGCGGCTGATACCGTCGCGCGCGCACGTGACGGGGCGGCTCAGATTGGCGAGAAGGCGGGCGAGGCCGCGACCACCGTCGGCGCCACGCTCGAGGAAGCGGCGCTGACGACGAAGATCAAGGCAAAGATGGCGCTCGACGACGTGGTGAAAGCGCGGTCGATCGATGTGACAACGCGCGGGACTACGGTTACGCTGAGCGGCGTCGTTGAATCCAAGGCGGAGCACGATCGCGCGTTGGCGCTGGCGCGTGAAACAGAAGGCGTGAAGGACGTCATCGATAACATGAAGATGCTGCAACCCGTTGGCTGATCGCGCGCTGCTGAGAGACATCGCGCGCCGCGCGATGATCGAGCGTGGCTTCGAGCCGGATTACTCGCCGGCAGCCGAGGCGCAGGTTCGCCAATTGTCGGACGGTATCGATCGCGTCGTTGGTCCGGCTCGAGCCGGACGCGACAGCCCCGACAGGCGCGACCTGCGCCACCTTCTCTGGTGCTCCATCGACAACGACGACTCGCGCGATCTCGATCAGTTATCGGTGGCCGAGACGCGCAACGGCGCGACAGCGATTCTCGTCGCCATCGCCGACGTGGACCTACTGGTGCCGTGCGACTCTCCTGTCGATCGCCACGCGCAAGCCAACACCACGTCGGTCTACACACCCGCCGAAATCTTTGCGATGCTGCCCGAGCGACTGTCGACGGATCTGACGTCGCTCAATGAGGGCGAAGACCGGCCCGCGATTGTCGTCGACATGACGATGAATGGTGATGGTGATATCGCGAGCGCCGACGTGTATCTCGCGACGGTGCGCAATCGCGCCAAGCTGGCGTATCCGTCGGTCGGCGCCTGGCTCGAAGGTCACGCGCCCGCGCCGTCGAAGCTGGCTGCGGTGAACGGCCTCGAGGACAACCTGCGCATCCAGGACGCCGCCGCGCGTGCGCTCAAGGAGTCGAGACATCGGCGTGGCGCGTTGACGCTCGACACCATCGAAGGTCGGCCGGTGTTCGACGGCGACAACGTCCGCGACGTGACCGCCACCGGCCGCACACGTGCATCCGAGTTGATCGAGGACTTCATGATCGCGGCCAACACCACCACCGCGAAGTTTCTCGAATCGCACCGCTTCTCGTCGCTCCGTCGCATCGTCCGCATGCCCGAGCGCTGGCCGCGTATTGTCGCGCTTGCGGCGGAGACCGGGACGCAACTGCCGTCCGCACCGGATGGCCGCGCGCTGGAGCAATGGCTGCTGGCACAGCGCAGCCGCGATGCCGAACGCTTTGCCGATCTCTCGCTGAGCGTCGTAAAGCTGCTCGGCCGGGGTGAGTACGTCGTCGAGGAACCAAACGAGCCGACACCGGATCATTTCGGTCTCGCGGTGGACGACTACGGTCATTCGACGGCACCCAATCGACGGTTCGCGGATCTCGTCACGCAGCGGCTGATCAAAGCGGCGCTGATGCGACGCGATCCGCCGTATACGCATGAAGCCCTGGGCGTAATTGCCGCGCGCTGCATGGAACGCGAAGACGCCGCCAACCGCGTCGAGCGTCAGGTGCGGAAGGCGGCCGCAGCGATGGTGCTGCAACGACGGATCGGCGAAGCCTTCGATGCCGTCGTGACCGGTTCGTCGCCGAAAGGCACCTGGGTGCGCGTGAAGCATCCGATTGTCGAAGGAAAACTCGACGTGCGCGCCGATGCGGTTCAGGTCGGGGACCGGCTGCGCGTCAGGCTGACCCGCGTCGATCCGCCGAAGGGATTCATCGATTTCGCGCCGGTGTAGTGTCCGCCTTCAGGCGGACGTGTCGTGTCCGCCTTTCTTGGGCCGCCAAAGCGCGCCGCGCGAAGGCGCCAGCCGACCTCTCTGTGTCACAATCACGCGGGGAGGACTCATATGAGACGAGCAATCCGCACGGCCCTGGTGTGGAGTCTCGTGTCCGCTGCCGCAACGGCAACCGCGTGGGCGCACCACTCGTTTGCCGCGGCGTTCGACATGAACAAGCCGGTCACCGTAAAAGGCACCATCGTCCAGATCCGTCTCGAGAATCCGCATTCGTGGTTCTTCCTCGATGTGAAGGACGCGAGCGGAAAAGTCGAGCGTTGGGCCTTCGAGGCGGGCACACCAAGCGGCATGGTGCGTAACGGCTTCAAGCCCGGCATCATCAAGAAGGGCGTCGAAGTCACCATCAAAGGGTTCCACGCCAAGGATCCGGCGCAGAACGCCGGCATGCTCCGCGAGCTGGTCATGGCTGACGGGACCGTTTACGGCATGTTCGGGTCGCAACAAGGACCGGCCGCGCAATGAAGCCGCGTTTAATCGGCACGGTTGTCGTCGCGTTCGCACTTGCACTTGTGTGGTTTGCGCCGGCGGTTGTTCGCACCCAGACTCAGACACGGCCTGGTGCGCCGCAGTCGCCTGCCTCGGGCGCCCCGGTCTCGTCGAAACCGGAGGCGAAGGCGGGGCCGGTACCGCGTCTGGCCGACGGTCATCCGGATCTCTCCGGCGTGTGGTGGAGCGGCAGCGACATTGGCGCAGCCGCCGGACGTGGCGCGCGAGGTGGTGGCGCCCGTGGCGCCGCGCGCGGCGACACCCCGCCGCCGACGTTCATGAGCCTCTACAAACCGGACGCAGCGGCAAAAGCAAAGACGCTGAGCGACAAGGACGATCCAACGCTGCGTTGCATCCCTACCGCGTTCGGGACCCTGAACGTCAGTCTCTGGGATGTCGGCGCCGTCGGACAGATCATCGCAACGCCGAAGATGGTCGTGATGTTGACCGAGACGTATCACAGCTACCGACTGATTCCGACCGACGGACGCCCGCATCGGGACGATCAACCGCCGGCGTATCGCGGTGACTCGGTCGGCCGCTGGGTCGGCGATGTGTTCGTCGTCGACACGAAGAACTTCACCGACAACACGTGGATGTCGGCAGAGGGACGCGTCTCGCCGCACTCCGACCAGCTGCACATCATCGAGCGCTATCGTCGTGTGGACGCGAACACGCTCGAGATCGAGGCGAGGGTTGAAGATCCGGAAGTGCTCACCGGACCGTGGATCGTGCCGAAGCGGACGCTCGTGCTCGCACCGTTCGATCGGATCCTCTCGCTCAACTGTTCGGGCATCGAGACGCAGGCGCTGATGGACGCGGCTGCGAAACAATCCGGAAAGTAGTCTGAAGCAGGGCCGCCTTCAGGCGGCCCTTTCAGCTCGCGCGCGATGATTGGGCGAGCGCGGTGTGCTCGCTGACCGTCTCGCGCGGCAGCTGCTCGCGCAGCCACAGGCGTTCGATCGTGGGGTAGAGTGCCGCTATCGGCAGCGCGATCAGGGCCCCGATCACGCCGGCCAGTTCGGCTCCCACTGCAAACGCCAGAACGACCGCCAGATCGGACAACTGCAGCTGCTTGCCGTACGCCCACGGCGAGATGAAGTAGTTCTCGACGGTGTTGTACACGATGTACAGCACGATCGTGAGAAGCGCCGTTTGCGGCGAGACGATCAGCGCGAGCGCGGCGGCCGGTATCAGTGACGCGATGAATCCGATGACCGGGACGAAATCCGATATGCCGGCGATGACGGCCAGCAGGAAGGCGGCCGGCACGTCAAGCGCAACCAAGCCGATCAGCGTGACGATGGTGGCACAGATCGACGTGATGACGTTGCCGACGGTGTAGGCCCAGATCACCTTCCGCGACTCGGCCAGCGTGCGCTCGACCTGATCGCGTCTCGACTGCGGAAAGAACGCCACGATCCAAGCTCGAGTCCGCTCGCCGTCGATCAGCAGATACACCATCACGAAGAAGCCGAGCACGATGAGGCCCGCCGCCCAGGCCAGCGACTGCCCGAGGCGAAGGCCGAATGACTCCATTGCCGTCCGCCAGTTGTCGCCCGTCAGGCTCGAGTAGATCCATGACGGTACATATCGTCCGGCATCGTTGACCGTCTTGGACAGCTGTGTAGTGAGGTACTCCCATTGACTGACGAGCGTGGACCACGTCAGCCAGACGAACGCTCCGACGATCACGACGAGGACCGCGGACACGAGCAGTGCCGCGGTTGTGCGTGTGACGTTGTGCTGCGTCAACCAGCACACCGGCACGTCGAGAGCGACGGCGAGGATCACCGCGACCGTGAGCAGCAGGATCAGTGTGTAAAGCTGCCATAGACACCAGAGGAGCGCGAGCGCCGCGGCGATCTTGAAGATCGTGCGGACCTGGATGTCAAGGACGAACCTGTTGCGCGCCTCGGCCACAGTGGCCTAAGGAGCATCGTTCGTGCCGCCGAAGATATACTCAGCCGCCAATGTCGTCACCCGCCGCCGATCAAACCCGCATCATCTTCAATCAAGCCTGGGACGCCCTGCAGGAGGAGGCTGGCCAGGAAAATCTTCGTTTTCCGAAGGAGATCATCCTGCTCGGTGGCGCGCCCGGTGCCGGGAAAGGCACACAGACGAGGTTCATCAGCGAGACGCGTGGCTTCACCTGTCCACCGATCGTCATCAGCGATCTCCTGACGACGCCGGAGATGGAGAAGATCAAGGCGCAAGGTGGCATGGTCGGGGACAGGGAAGTGCTCAGCGTCCTGTTGCGCCATCTGCTCGACGAAACATATCGGGACGGCGTGATCCTCGACGGTTTTCCGCGCACCCCGGTGCAGGTCGAGTTCTTGAAGCTGCTCGTCGACAAGATCAGCGCGCTTCACGACCAGTTCGCCAACACGCCGCTGGCGATCCACTTCCGTCGTCCGATCATTCACGCGATGGTGCTGTTTGTCAGCGAGAGCACGAGCGTCGCGCGGCAGCTTGGACGCGGACGCGAGATCGCCGAGCACAACCGCAAGGTCGCGGAGACTGGCATCGGTTCGCCAATCGAGCTGCGCGCGACTGACCTCTCCGAAGAGCTCGTGCGCCGGCGCTATCAGGTCTTCAAGGAGCAGACATGGACGGCGCTGACCTCATTGCGTCAGCTCTATCACTACCACTTCGTCAGCGCCGAAGGATCGATCGGCGAGGTGCAGGCGAACATCCTCAAGGAGTTGAAGTATCAGAGTTCGCTGGAGCTCGATCCACGCACGTTTGAACGATTGCGCGCACTGCCGCTGGCGGAGGAGTTGGTGGTGCATGGGCGGCAGGAGCTCGTGAAGCGTCTCGACAGCTACGAGTTCGAACACACCGAGCTGTTGCGCCAGGTCGTCGATCTCGTCAGCTCCAAGTTCATGCCGATCATCACGCGGCATGCGTTGTCGGGCCGCGCCACCGTGAACTCCCAGGATCCGGTCTTCAACGAGCCGCTGGCGATCCCGATGCTGATCGACATCTTCTCGGAACGCGGCTATCACGCCGTCGTCGATAAGACGATTCAGCAGATCCCCGAGCGCATCGACCTCGAGACCGGCGAGATCAAGTTCCGCACGAACGCCGTCTACCGCATTCAGATCACGTTCGAGGCATCGAAGATCCGCCGCGGGTGAGCTTGGCGCCGGACGCGCACGCGTAGTGTCCGGCTTCGGCCGGACCGTCGAGCGGTACGGATTGTGATTCAGATCTCGATAGTCGAGGTGACGAGATGAAGCAAACCGTTCTCGCGATGAGCTTGGCGATGGCGTGCGGAATCATCACCTCCGCCGCCGCACAGCGGACGCCCCCGGATCCACAGAATGAACCCGCGCATAACGTCTTCGTACTCACCGGCTGCCTCGAGCGAGGAGATGCGCCCTCGACCTTCCGACTGACGCGTGCATCTTCCACCGGTCAACTGCCGCCGCGTGCGAACGCAACTCCGCGAGCCACAGATGCCAAAGACGAAAATGCCTACGAACTCCAACCCAAGTCCAGCGTGTCGGAGGAAGGCCTCAGTCAAGAGCAACTGCAGGCTGACGTGGGTGGGCGAGTCGAGGTCACCATACGGCCGGTCGAGGCGTCGGCAGCGACGGCTCCTCTGACAACGTCATCGACCGTGACGGAAAAGAAGCCGACCGAGTCTCCTCGTCAGCGGTATACCGTCATAAGACTCGCTCGGGTCGGCGGTTCCTGCGCGTAGGTGACGAACGGAATCGCCCCTGTCGATCGGCGCACGCGCCGTCGACAGGGGGTGTTCTGTCAGCGTTCTCTCGATGTGGATGGCGTTCCCGGCGGCGGCGTATCCGTCAGCCCTAGCGTCGATGCCCCGCTACGCGCAGTGCCGAGCACCTCGTCGGGGGGGCGCACCTTCAAGTTGTTGTTCACCTCGCGGACGCCCATGATCCGTTCGACGACGTGTTCGGTGAAGTGTTTTTCGTCGCGCGTGCGCACGCTGCCGGTCAGCGTGACCTCGGCGTTGGCGACTTGCACGTCGACGTCGCTCGCATCAATGCGCGGGTCTTCCGTGAGGCGCTCGCAGATATCCTCGCGAATGCGCTCGTCGCCGCGTTGATACCCCCGGGGCCCGCGGCCGTAGTAGCTCTGCTCTTGCCACTCGCGTCCTTGGTTCGTGGGCCTGTTCCAGCCGGGCGTGGCATACGGATCGACACCAGCGTATCGGCTGGTGTCTCCGAAGCTGCGCTCGGAGTTCCAGTAGCTGCCCGACCCTCCGTGATACCGCGAGTCGCGCCCGGCCTGCCACGGACGGTCGTCATCGTTCCACTCGGCCATCCCACGGCGTCCGTCGCTATCGCGATCGGTCGTGTGGCGTACCGCATCGCGCGCGCGATCCCAGCCACGTTCCATCGAGCCGGCAAATCGATCGGGCCGGTCACGGTCGTGACGCTCGTCCCGCATTTCATCCATTCGACGACGACGCGCCGCCTCATCGTCGCCAAACCACGAAGCGACTTCATCACGTGTGCGGCTGATGACGCCGCGATCGCGATCCTGATAGCGGCGTTCGTCCCGGTAGTCGCCGCGGTCACGATCTTCCCATCGAGTTCCCATAGATCTCCTCCGTTGGCCAGTCGGAGCAAGCGGTGCGCCAGTGCTGTCGAACTCAGCTGGGATTGCCGGCTGGACGATAGCGGAGGTCGAGTATCGAGGAGTTAACTACGGCGCGAATGTGCGCCGCGATGATCGAACGTGTACTCGGCCAGCGATGCAGCGTCGGGTGGCGCCGAGCTGGCCCGGAGAATCAATCGCATAGGTACTTCGGGCGCGTGGCGGACGAGCGCGGCTGGAAGAGCCATGATCAACTCGCGGCTCCCTTGGCGTATGGGCACCTCGGATGCACGGCCCCATTCCTCGCCCGTGTCGAGCTGCATTGTTGCGTCAATCGCGCTGACATCGCCGAAGTCCCCCCGCAATCTCGTCACCAGGATCTCGTCATCGTCCCAGACCGCGCATTGCACCGATCCGCCCGCATCCATCGCATAGGTGCGCATGCGCACCCCATCTCGCGCGAGCTGGTTCAGCAGGCTGTCGGTGACGAACGCCTGAAAGCCACCTGCACGCGCGACGTCGCCGATGCTGCGCCGCAGGTGATCCGCATTCTCCAGCAGCTCGGTGCACGCCGCACACGCGAACACGTGCGCCTCGATCCGCGCCATGTCATCGGCTGATACATCGGAGGTCCAGTACTCCGACAGCTCGCCGATCGACAAGCAGCTTGGACGCGCCGTCATGCCGATCTCCTTGCTTCCAGACAATCGCGCATCGCCGCAACCGCCCGATGACGCGCCACGCGCACAGCGCCAGCGGTCATGCCCATCGACTCGGCGATCTCAGCGGCCGAGCGCTCGACGTAATACGTCAGCAGCAGAATCGTCCGCTCCCGTTCGCGCATGGATGCGAGGCACGGCTTGACGCGATCCGCGTCGAACAGGCGTTCGTCACGCGGCATGTCCACCGGCTCACCGCCCTCGATGCGCATATGCAGATACTCACGTCGTCTCTCGGTGCGTCTGAGTCCGGTAGCGACCATACGGCTCGTGCTCAGGATGAACGAGACGATCTCGTCGGGATTGCGAATCTCTCCAGCCCTGAGCCGTTCGATGGCGATGAGCATCACCTGCTGGGCCAAATCGTCAGCCGCCATGTCGTCGCGAAGATGCTTCACGCCAAACAACCGAATCCGCCGCGCGAACCGTCGATACAACTCGCCTTCGGCTGCGGCCGCGTGGCCCGCCGGAGACGAGGCCACTTCGCGTGCGAGGTCGCCGTCGGGGCGATCGACGAACGGCGCGGTGTCCGAACCAGCCATGCAGGCGACGGTAACAGCCGCCCACGCGCTGGTCAACGGCTCGCCGCCGCCTGTGCACCAAGCAGTCGCTCTAAAACCTCCGCCGACGCGCGCAGTGCCTGACCCCCGTCACCGGCGAATGCGGATCCGTGCATGGCGGCGAGCATCTTCGGCTCGAGCGCCGCGAGCTTCTCCAAATGACGACGGGTTTGCGGCGTGAACGGCAGGTAATCCATCAGCACCGGATGATTCTGATAGGTCGCTATGGCCTGTTCCCATCGGCCGACGACATCGCCGCTGGTGATCGGCTCGACCTTCCCGAGCTGATGAAACAGGTCCGAGCAAAACAGCACGCGAGTGGTCTCGTCGAACAGCACGCCCGCGTCCCAGCCGTGCGGCAGATGCGGTGTGGGCACCCACTGGAAACGATGACGCCCGGTCTGCAACACCTCATGGGGCTTGAGCGCACGTGGAGGACGTGACGCGAAGTCCTGGACGTTCACGTTCGCGCCGAGCTCGCCGCACGCGGCCTCGGCGTGGGGTGCCACCGCGAGCCACTCGTTGAGCGCGCCGCATTCGTCTACTTCGAAGTGGCTCCAGCTAATCCACCGCAGCGACGCCGGATCGATCAGTTGCGCGACCGCCTCGCGGACCTCCGGAAACATGCGGCGCATACCGGTATGGAAGAGCAGTGGGTCGTCGTCTCTGACGAGGAAGTGGTTGAACTGCAGGTCGAACTGAGGGACGTGAATCGAGATGCGGAAGATGTCTGGGGCGATTTCGTCGATGTCGGCCACGGTGAACCCTCCTGTATGGGGTCTCACACAGGAGGTGTCACGAACCGCGGGGGTGTTACAGGGCAGGCAGATGTAGTGTTTGGCTTCAGCCGGACTTACCGTTTATCTACAACGACCTTGCCCTCCTTCAGGACCATTTTCGTCTTGAGCATCTCGTAGATGTTCAGCGTCGGGTTGCCATCAATAAGGAGGATGTCGGCGAACTTGCCCGGCTCGAGGGTGCCGATCTGGTCGGCCATGCCGACGAAGCGTGCGGCGTTGGGCCCGATGATTTTGTGAATATCGGCCATCGAGAACATCAGGCTGAACGACTTCAATTCGTGCTCCAGGACGACCAGGTCTGTTGCGTTCTGATCGGTCGAGTACGAGATGGTCTGGTGATTCGGGTCGGCATCCCAGATGCGTCGTGCGTTGACGATCGTGTAACCGGCCTCGGTGCCAAGCGCGCGTCCTTTCGG
>DATCXH010000020.1:0-4767 GCA_036565925.1 Vicinamibacterales bacterium | reverse complement strand
CCTGGGCGGCGAGCTGCTCTATGCGATGCGCGTCGTCACGCACGGCCGCTTCAATCTGTGTCCGTCACCGGTCTGCAATCCCGAGGATGGCGAGGGCATCTGCGAGGTGGCAACCGCACAGCCGGCACCGCCGGTCGAGTTCTACCCGTATCGCGAGGTCCCGCAGGAAGCGGTCGAGACCGCGACGAGAATCGTCAAAGCAGCGAAGCTCGATGTTGGCGGAATCGAGTATCTCGAGACCCCGGACGGCAGGCGCGTGTTCTACGACGTCAACGCCAATTCCAATCTGCGGCCATCGGTCGCCGCAGCATTCGGGTTCGATCCGTTCGAGCGCGTGGTGGATTTTTTGGAGAACGCGATCTAGCCTTCGAGGTACGTGTAACCGTGGAGGCCGTCTTCGTAGAAGCGGAGGAGACGGCCGGCGCCTTCGTAGTCCACACGACCTTCCCGCACGGCGGTCTCAACGTCCGTGCGCAGCTTGCCGAGCAGCATCTCCGGATCGAACTCGACGTAGTCGAGGACCTCGCGAACGGTGTCGCCCTTGATCAGCGCATCGAGGCGCGCGCCGCCTTTTTCATCCAGGCTGACGTGGACGGCGTGCGTGTCGCCGAACAGGTTGTGCAGGTCGCCGAGGATCTCCTGATACGCGCCGACCAGGAACACCCCGAGGTAGTAGGAGTCTCCGTTGACCGTATGCAGGGGAAGTGTTTTCTTCACATCGCGGCGATCGACGAAGCGATCCAGCTTGCCGTCCGAGTCGCAGGTGATGTCGCCGAGCACCGCATGCTTGACCGGCTTCTCGTTGAGCCGATGAATTGGCATGACCGGGAAGAGCTGCTTGATCGCCCAGCTGTCGGGAATGGATTGGAAGAGCGAGAAGTTGCAGAAGTAGGTGTCCGACAACTGTTCGTCGAGATTCTGCAAATCCTCCGGCACTTCCGCCATCGTCTGGACGATGCGCTGGAGCTTGATGCAGATCGCCCAGAAGAGATTCTCAGCCATGCTCCGCTGAACGAGCGGCAGGTAGCCGGTGTTGAACAGACTGAGCGCCATGTCGAGCGCTTGCTGCGCATCGTGGAACGCCTCGAGCGCATTGCGGGCGGTGACGTTGTTATAGGTCTCGATCAGATCGTGGAGCGGCTGCTCCCATTCGGGGTTGGCAGTGCCCGGCACTTTTTCGTCGCCGAACCCCGACACGCCGAGCACGTTGAACACCAACACGCTGTGATACGCGACGACGGCCCGACCGCTTTCCGACACGATGGTTGGATGCGGCACTTTCTCTTCGTCGCACACACTCTGGATGTGATAGACGACGTCGTTCGCGTACTCGTCGAGCGTGTAGTTCATGCTCGACTCGAAGTTGGTCTGCGACCCGTCGTAATCCACACCCAGCCCGCCGCCGACGTCGATGTACTTCAAGCCGGCGCCCAACTTCGCCAGCTCGGTGTAGACGCGTGCGGCCTCGTTCAGCGCGCCCTTGACGATGCGGATGTTGGTGATCTGGCTGCCCAGATGGAAGTGCAGCAGCTTGAGGCAGTCCTGCATGCCGCGGGCTTTCAGCTCTTCCAACCCCCGCATGATTTCGGTGACGGTCAGACCAAACTTCGATCGGAATCCACCCGATGACTGCCAGCGTCCGCTGCCGCGCGCGGCCAGCTTGACGCGCATCCCGATCTGCGGCCGCACGCCGAGTTTCTCGGCCGCCTCGAGGATCAAACCGAGCTCGGTGTATTTCTCGACGACCGGAATGATGTTGCGACCGATCTTGTGCCCGAGCATCGCGGTCTCGATGAACTCGGCATCTTTGAAACCGTTGCAGATGATCGGCGTCGTGTTGTCGGCGATCGCCACTACGGCGAGCAGTTCGGGTTTCGAGCCGGCCTCGAGGCCGAAGTTGTACGGCTTGCCGAAGTTGTGGACTTCCTCCACGACCTGGCGCTGCTGATTCACCTTGATCGGGTAGACGCAGCTGTAGCCGCCCTGGTACTGATGCTGGGTGATGGCATTCTGAAACGCCGCGTGAATGTCGCCCAGGCGGTGCTTCAGGATGTCGGTGAATCGAATGAGGACCGGAAGGCTGATGCCGCGGAGCTGAAGACGATCGACCAGTTCTTTCAGATCGATGGCGCGGGCCGGGTCCTTGGTCGGGTGGACCTGCACGTGCCCGCTGTCGTTGACCGAGAAGTAACCGTTGCCCCAGCGTGCCACTTCGTAGAGTTCGCTGGCGTCATGCACGCTCCAGGATCGCGTCGCAGACGTGGAGGTAGAAGCAGTGATCGGAACGGGTCTCCCGTTCGTCGCCGTGCTCATCTAATGGTCCGTATACGCCGAAGGTGCTCCAGTCACATCGAGCCTCCGACTGCGCTCACTCGGCCGCGACAACGGAGCGGCCGCCCTGCGGCCCTCGAGTAACGTACCCCGAAGGTCCGCCGTTCCAAAAAGCTTCATCGCTGCAACCATCCTGCAAATCATGATAAACGCGTTTCGGTCGAAGGCGCGTTGAAATTTAGTAGAGAATGAAGAGTTGATGTCCGACCGAATCCCCGCGATCCGAGTACTGCTCCTGCCGAAGGACATGAACGCGTACGGCACGATCTTCGGTGGCGTCATTCTCTCGAACATTGACTTGGCCTCCGCCGTCGAAGCGCGAAAGCTCGCGCCGCACAGGTACGTCACAAAGGCGATGCACGAGGTCGAGTTTCACGAGCCGGTGTTCGTCGGCGATCTCGTCGATTTCTATACGGAAACTGTGCGAATTGGCCGGACGTCGGTAACCGTGCGGGTGTCGGTCGAGGCCGAGCGGTGGGGAAGCGCCGCTTCAGAGCACGGGCCCATCCGTCGCGGCGAGCGCGTCAAGGTGACCGAAGCCGAGGTCGTCCTTGTTGCCGTCAACGAGCTCGGGCGCCCGATTCCCATCCGTCCGGAGACTGCTACCGCATGAAATGGGTGAGCACGCGCGGCGCCTCGCCGCCGATTTCGTTTGTCGATGCGCTGTTTGCCGGCACCGCGCCGGACGGCGGTCTCTATATGCCGGAGCGGCTCGATCCACTGCCGCCGGGCACCGCCGAGCGTCTCGCTGGCGCCGACATCGTGACCATTGGCGCGGCGATCGGGTCGCACCTGCTGAAGGACGAGATCGCCGAACCGGCGATGCACGCGCTGGTCAAAGACGCGCTGGGATTCCCCGTACCTTTGGTCCAGATCACCGATCGGGTCTGGGTGCTCGAGCTGTTCCACGGTCCGACGCTGGCGTTCAAGGACGTCGGCGCTCGCGTGCAGGCACGACTGCTTCACCACTTCACCGACGGCACTCCGTTGACCATTCTGGTCGCGACCTCCGGCGACACGGGCAGCGCTGTAGCGCAGGCGTTCCACCGTGTTCCCGACGCGCGCGTGGTCGTCCTGTATCCGGAAGGGAAAGTCAGCGACGTGCAGGAAGCGCAGATGGCGTCGCTCGGCGACAACATCACGGCCTTGGCAGTGCAAGGGACCTTCGACGATTGTCAGGCGCTGGTCAAGCGGGCATTTGCTGACGACGACCTTCGTCGTCATGTGTGGCTGACGCCAGCGAACTCGATTAATCTCGGCCGGCTTTTGCCACAGACGTTCTACTACTTCACCCTCGCCGGCAGCCCAGCCTGCGACGTCGTCTCGGTGCCGAGCGGAAACTTCGGAAACCTGACGGCGGCCTTGATTGCCAAGCGGATCGGCTTGCCGATTCGTCATTTCGTGGCCGCGACGAACGTCAACGACTCGGTGCCCGTGTACCTCAAGTCCGGTCACTATGAACCGCGCCCATCCATTGAGACAGTGGCCAACGCGATGGACGTCGGTGCACCGAGCAACTTCGAGCGCGTCCAGTCGTTGTACAACTCCGACCTTTCGCTGCTGCGCAAGGACATCGAAGGCTACGCGTATGGCGACGCGAGAGTCGTTGCCGAGATAGGCAACGTGCATCGGCGGCACGGATACGTGCTCGATCCGCACAGCGCAATCGCATGGCTGGCACTACAAGACGCGCTGGCCCAGGATCCCGACGCCCGCGGTGTCTTTCTCGCGACCGCACATCCGGCGAAGTTCAGGGAAATCGTCGAGCCGGCGATCGATCAGCCAGTACCGTTGCCGCCAGAGCTTGTCGATGCGCTTCGTCGTCCTCGACAGTCGATTTCGATGCCGGCTGACTATTCCGCGCTGGAGCGCTTCCTTCGGTCATGAGCACTGCCACCACGTTTCGACCAGGCTCGGGTCCGGTTCCGGACCGCGACGCGATCCCGGTGAAGTATCAATGGGATCTGCAGTCCATCTGTGCAAGCTGGGACGAGTGGACGGCCAGTTACGCCAAGCTCGACGCCGCCATCGGCGCATTCAAGAGCCGCCAGGGCACCTTGTCCCAGGGTGCGTCATCTCTGCTCGACGCGTTCAAGGCGATGGACGAGATGGGGGCCCTCGCGTATCAGGTGTGGTACTTCGCGGCCCTTCAGTACGACCAGGATCAGCGCAATAACGAAAACAATGGCCGCCGGCAGCAGGTCCAGATCCTGTTCGCGCGACAACAACAAGCGAGCTCGTGGTTCAACCCTGAGCTGCTGGAGATCCCGCTCGACACGATTCGCGGTTGGATGGATAGCAACGCCGACCTGGCCGTGTACCGTTTTGCGATCGAAAGCCTGTTTCACGAGCAGGAGCACGTGCTCGACGAAAAAGGCGAGCGGCTGCTGTCGTTTGCCGGCCGTTTCGGCAGCGTGCCGCACGACAGCTATGCGG
>DATCXH010000612.1:0-2722 GCA_036565925.1 Vicinamibacterales bacterium | reverse complement strand
GGCTTGAAGAGGATCGCTTCGGCTTCAGTAATGCGTCCGAGCTCGATGCGAAGACGAAGGCTATAGAGCAGCGGCGCGCCAGCCTCCATCATCGTCCCCATGAATGCGACCTGACCGAACTCGGGGTCGGCGAAGTAGTGCTTGTAGCGACCGACGCCTTGCGCGGTCTTCCAGAACCCGTCGCCGACGTCAATCACCTGATTGTTCTCGGTGTACTTGATGTCCTTCGACAACGGCGCTTTCTTCGGATCGTGCGCGACGACGGCGGCGAGGAATTGATCCATTACGCCTTCGAGGCACGCACGATTGCAGTTGAGCGGAATCGGCCCTGTAGCCGCGTTCACACGAAGGCCGCCGGCGGTCACGACGACAAGGACGAAGGCGAGAAGAGCTGTGCGCATCTTTAGTCAACTCCGAATGCGAGCAGGACGTTGCCGGGTCGGCCGATGAGGCTCACGTATCCAGACGTGACGTAGACCATACCGTCGGCGACGACGGGACCGGGTCCATCGATTGCGCCGCCGTTCGCCGTGACGCCGTTGACGGTCTCGAACTCCTTGTTCGTGTCGAACTGCCAGACAATCGATCCGTCGGCGGCGGAGTAGGCGCGCACGCCTCCGTCTTGTGATCCGGAAAAGACGATGCCCGGGATTGCGGTCAACGCGGCACCTTGAGCGGAGCTGCAGCCGCGCGCTGTGCCACACAGTCTGTCCGGCGCCGGCTTCGACCAGACTTCCTTTCCGTCGACGATGGTCGTTGCGCGCATGCCGCCTTGCGCGGTGCGTGGGCCGTTGACGCCGAAGTAGACCTGCTTGTCATCGGCGGCGATGCCCCACTGTCCGCCGAGCCCGCTGCCGTCGCTCGTTTTGTATTGCCACACGAGCGTGCCCTTGTCCGGATCGACGGCGTAGGCCATGCCCGACTTCTGCTGCACGATGACCAGGTCGCGCCCGTTCGGGCCTTTGGTCAGCAGTGGCGCGATTGAGAAATCATGATCGGGTCCGAGCTTGTCGGGACAGTTCGAATCAGCGGGATTCTCCTGTTTGCAGCCGCCGGTCCACACGTCGTTCGGCGTCGGCTGATACACCCAGCGATGTTTGCCGGTGTCCATATCCATCGCGATGACTGCATCGGTCGTGTTGGTCGCGGGTGCCGAGTAGTTGTTGCCGGTGGTGATGTACACCAGGCGACGAGCGGGATCGATCGTCGGTGCACCCCAGACGCCGCCCCCTGCAGGTCCCCACGTCTGTACGCCCGACGCGTTCTTGTGTCGCGGCTTTGGCTCTTCCGTGATCGTGTACGACTTCCAGATCACAGCGCCGGTTGACGCATCGAGCGCCGACACGCTGCCGCGGAACGTGCAGCACTCGTAGCGCGCGATGCCGCCCTGGCCCTCTTCGCCGACACCCGCGATCGGCACGTAAACGCGACCCTGATAGACCGTCAGCGAGCCGGTCGCGCGCGCGTAGGTATGGTCGTCGAGTTTGCGTCGCCAGATCTCACGGCCGGTGCCTGCATCGACGGCGTACGCGATCGCCGCGCCGTCCGAGAAGTACACCGCGAAGCCGTTGGTCGTCGCCGTCTTGTATGGACCGACGCTGACCGCAGTACGAATGCCGGCTTGCGCGTGATAGCTCCAGAGCTGACATCCACGCTTGGCGTCGAGAGCGACGACATCGCCGTTGTCGCTGGCAACGAAGAGGCGCCCGCCGAGGACCGCAGGTTGCGATCTCGCCGAATTGACGCCCGCGAATCCGTAGGCCCACTTCAACTTCAGTCGCGGTACCGTCGTCGCAGTGAGACCGGCCTTCGCTGCGGGCTGAAAGCGCGTGTTCGCGACATCGGCGCCCCATCCGTTCCATCCGCTGTTGAGCGCCGATGCCTGAAGCGGTGCCGGCTGGGCCTGGCAACGCCCGACGATCGATGGCGGCGGCGCCGTGCCTACCGGACGCCCGGCGAGAAACGCCGCGACCGCACGGCGTTCCGCGTCGGTGATCTCGGATCCCTGCCGGAACATGTTGCCGACCGTTAATGCGGTGAGGATCGCCTCCGGCGCAACTGTGCGAAGTACCTCGCGGGTCGGCGCGCGCGAGTCAGGACCGGGGTTCGCGTGGCAGGACGCGCACGCTTTCTGAAAGACGGCGGCACCATCAGGCCCATCGGCACGGCTCGGGGCAGGGGCGGTTTGCGCGATGACAGGAACGGAGATCAGAAATACGGCCGGCAACAGGAGAAGTACGCGTCGCATGGGTCTACCTCGCGGCCCTTCGAACCAGGGCAGGGCAGATTCTGTCATATCCGGGACACCTGTGTGCTGACGCGCAGCCGCATGAATCTCGTTGCTGTCCGATTGTTCGTCCTGATCCGAAAAGACAGGAGATCGGTAAGGAGGCAAGTGATGTTCGACCGCAAGACATGGCTGGTGAAGGAGCGTGTCGGGTTTCTGAAGCTCGTTGACACCTTCGACATCTACGACCCAGCCACCGGAAAACAGATCGGAATCGCGAAGGAGAAGGTCAGTGTCCTCGTGCACATCCTTCGATTCCTCATCAACAAGCGGCTGCTCCCGACCTACGTCGAGGTACGCGAGCGCGAGGACGGACGAGTGCTTCTCGGCATACGCCGTGGCGTGAGCCTGCTGCATGCGCAGGTCACCGTCACAAACGACACCGGCCGGCCCATCGGCCTCTTCAAGAGCAAGCTGTTTTCGCTCGGCGGCGGC
>DATCXH010000233.1:0-3980 GCA_036565925.1 Vicinamibacterales bacterium | reverse complement strand
TTGTATGAGGCTCTCGGGCTCGAATGACGTTTCCTCGGCCCGCTCCCAGTCGACGGGAATTGGACCGTTGGTGAAGGAGACGATGGCTTGCAGGCTGCGGGTGAGATCGATCCCGCGCTTCGTGTCGGTGTATTGGATGCGCGCGGCGCCGTAGAGCACAGGCGCATATTGCGTGGGTGTGCCCGCGTCGCTCGGCAACACGTATTCCTCGATACCTGCGGGGACGACCGGCTTTGCGGTCGATGCGGCCGGCGAGGGCGCTGGCGTAGTCGGTATCGGCGGCGGTGTCGCGCCGGGGCTCGTCTCAGGCGCGCGGGCGAATCGTCGCAGTTCCTCGCGTCCCATCGGCCCGCGGAGATATGACAACGCCCATCGTGTCTCGAACGCAATCGGCGCTTGCTCGTGCACGTTGTGCATGAGGAACACGCGCCCCCTGAGCGACGACAGCGCGCGATCGATCGACTGCCGATCGAGTCCCGAAGACACGCCCTCGAGGCCATCGAGCATCCGGGCTTTGTCGCGCTCAGTCTGCAGCTTGCCGAGGAACCACGTGCCGGCGTTCGAGAGCGCCTTGTAATCGAGATCGACCGGGTTCTGTGTCGCAAGGACCAGTCCAACGCCAAACGCGCGTGCCTGTTTCAACAGCGTGAGCAGCGGCAGCTTGGACGAGGGATTCGCGACCGGCGGCATGTAGCCGAACACTTCGTCCATGTAGACCAGCGCGCGGAGTGAGCTCGTGCCGCTCTGTCGGCGCGTCCACCGCAATACGGCATTGAGGACCAGCGACACAGCCAGCATCCGCTGTGCATCATCGAGGTGTGCGACCGAGATGATGGCGATTCGCGGCTTACCCGCAGGAGTGAACAGCAATGATGCCGCGTCGAGCGGTTCGCCGGCGCTCCACGCATCAAACCCCGGTGCCGCCAGCACGCTGTTGAAGCGCAGCGCCAGTTCCTGACGCTCGCGCGCCGGGAAGAACGTCTCGAGGTCGAGCACCCCGATGCTGTCGAACGACGGGCGCTGAATCTGCTGTACCAGCCACCGCAGGTCGGAGCCTGCCTGTCGCGCCGAAGCGGACGGCGAAGGCGGATCGGGGGGGCGGCTCGACAGGATCGCGGAGATCAGCGCCTGCTCGCGGCTATGCGGCTGGACATTGTCGATCCCCGCCAGTCCAAGCAGGCTCGCAGCAGTGGTCGCGATATCTGATTGCGCGTCCTCGTCCGCCTCGGTGGCCGCTGGTCCGAGCGAACCCAGAATCGCGAGTGGAGTGGCGATGCGGCTGCCCGGTGTGTAGACAGTCACGTCGGCGGCCGCTTTGAGCTTCGCGATGCGTGTGCCGTCCTCATCCCATTCGGCGAGGCCAGACTTCCAGCGTTGCGCTGTTTCTGCCGCATACGCGTCAACGGTGGTGTTGTGACGCTGCGCTTCGCCCGGATCGATCCATGGAGCGAAGTCTGATGCGGCAAGGTTGGGAAATGTCAGGAGAAGATTTCCGAGGTCGCCCTTCGGATCGATCGCGAGTACCGGAATGCCGTCGATGGCCGCTTCCTCGATGAGCGTGATCCCGAGGCCCGTCTTGCCACTGCCCGTCATGCCGACGATGACCGCGTGAGTCAGCAGATCGCGGGAGTCATAGAGAACGAGGTCATCGCGGCGTTTGCCGGCGTCGAGATCGAATCGCCTCCCGAGGTAGAACAGTCCGAGCTTCTCGTAATCGGCGGCTGGCATTCCGCAATTATGGTGCGGATCGCATGTAGTGTCCGGGCTTTAGCCGGACTTCACGATCGGGTGTCGTGTCCGGCTTTAGCCGGACCCAAGTCCTCGAGCAGATCGCAGGTGCGAGCCAGCGCCGATCCATCCTTCAGGAGCGCCGCGTATTTCGCGCACGCGGACGCGACCGCCGGATCGGTCAACAGCGTGTTGAGTAGCGTCGCGACGCGTTCGCCCGAGAAGTCCGAGGGCGCCACCCACCTGGCGACGCCGAGACGAACCAGGCGCGTCGTGTTATCAGGCTGGTCGAAGCCCATCGGCATCGTCAGCTGGGGTACGCCGGCGGCGAGTGCCTGGGCCAACGTGCCGATGCCCGCATGATGGACCAGGGCCGCGCTGCGCGGCAACACGCGCGACAGAGGAGCGAAGGTTTCGTGGTGCACCGTCGAAGGAAGGGTGGGTAGTTGCTCGGCGAACCGTGTCAGAAGCAGGGCGCGTCGATTCAGACGGGTCGCCGCATCTACCGCACCGCGGAAGAATGCAGCTGCGTTCTGATTGGCTGACCCGGCTGTGAAGACGATTGGGGCTGGGCCCCGATCGAGGAACTCGAGCAGCGATGACGAGAGCTGCTGATGATCGGATTCGTCGTATAGCGGGAACCCAGTCATTCGAAGTGAGGGTGGCCAGTCAGGCTGTGGGGGAAAGAACCAATCTGGAAAGAGCGCGATCACACGCTGGGGTGAGTGCAGCCAGCGACGGAACACACGGGTCACCGGTGGCAGACCTAGTTCCTGTCTGAATGCGTTCAGCTTGGGTGCGATCAGTGGATCGATCACGAAGCGATCGACTCCCCACCAGAAGGTCCGTTTCACCCAGCGAGGCATCGAACTGAGATCTCGTTCCGTCGCGTAGGCAGGCTGCTCGAAGTCCGATCGAAAGATCGAGGGCGCCAGATGAAGCGTCGCCGCGGGGACGCCGTGCTTTTCCTCGTATAAGCGGGTTCCGAAACTGAGCGCATGGCCGACCAGCACGGTCCGGCCGGGCTCGTAAACCTCCCCGACTTGTTGGTATCCCTGACGCAGGTAATCCGCCACAGTGCCGAGCACGAACTGCAGGCCACGTCTCGGGTGCCACAGGTCCGGGTGCTTCGACACCTCGTCGAAGTACTGCGCCGAGATCGTTTCGCGGAACTCCAGTCCCGCGCGTCGCACGACCTGCTCGAACGTACCGGCCGTCAGGATGACGACCTCGTGACCGCGGGCGCGAAGCGCGCGACCGATGCCGATGAACGGGTGGACGTCGCCGGCCGAACCAACCGGCGTCATGACGAAGCGAGTCGCCAAAGTGAAGAAGTGGAAAAGTGTAGAGCCCGTCCCATTGGGACGGCCTGAACAGTGTAAAGTCACGGCCAGCCATGACCAAACTGTCAACGATCGGCCAGATCGCGATGGTGGTGAAAGACCTGTCGCGCGCGGTCGCCTTCTATCGCGATGTGCTCGGCATGAAGTTCCTGTTTCAGGCGCCGCCGGCTCTCGCGTTCTTTGACTGCGGCGGCGTCCGGTTGATGCTCGACGCGGCCGCGGAGGGCGAATTCAACCACCCGGGCTCGATTCTCTACTTCAAGGTTGACGATATCAACGCGGTGCACGCGGATCTGCAGGGCAAGGGCGTGGACTTCGTCGGCGCGCCACACATGATCGCGAAGCTTCCGGACCATGAGCTGTGGATGGCGTTCTTCAGGGACGGGGAAGGCAACACGCTCGCGTTGATGCACGAAAAGCGGTGATAATTCGAATGTGGCCAGATTCGAGACCCTGGACCCGGAGATTCGCGGGGTCCTCGGGAAGAAGGTCAGCGAACTGGGCCTGCGCGTCGAGGGATCACCGGTCGAGGGATACGTCCGGCAGCTGTACAAGGAGCTCGATCGTCGTGGCCTGAAGCGCTTTCGTCCGGTCTGTTATCTGACCGACGAATGGGGATGCCCGGATCAGCAACCGGTGCTCGGGATCCCGTTCTACCTGGCCGATCCGAAGCTGCAGACGATCGAAAAAGCGGCGGACGCCCTCGAGAACGAGCGGCAGATCATGATGTACATGCGGCACGAGGCCGGCCATGTCTTCAATTACGCGTATCGCTTGTACACGACACGCGAATGGCGGGACCTGTTTGGTCCGTTCTTCCGCACCTATCGCGACGACTACCGTCCGGTCCCCTTCAGTAAACACTTCGTCCGGCACATCGAAGGCTGGTACGCGCAGAAGCATCCCGAC
>DATCXH010000234.1:0-2351 GCA_036565925.1 Vicinamibacterales bacterium | reverse complement strand
TCGGCAACCCGGTTGCCGATCCAGAAAGACCGTTGGAACTGTTGCGCACCATCCACTCCTTCGATCCCTGCATCGCCTGCGCCGTGCACACGCTCGATCCGGAGGGGAAGGAAATCGCCCGCGTCAAGGTGCTCTGATGTTGCCAGATATCCATGTCATCGGCCTCGGCAACGTGCTGATGGCCGATGACGCGTTCGGCCCCTACGTCATTCACGATCTCACGTCGGCCTACGCGTTTCCCCCGGAGGTGTCGCTCATCGACGTCGGCACACCGGGCCTCGACCTCACGCCGTACCTGATGCACGCGCGCACGCTCATTGTCGTCGACACCGTGAGAAGCGATGGACCGCCGGGAAGCATCCGTCTCTATCGCAAAGACGACATCCTCAGGCACGCGCCATTGCCACGGCTCGGCCCCCACGACCCTGGTCTCAAGGAAACGCTGCTGGCCCTCGACTTCGATGGCAGCGGCCCGGATGAAGTGCTGCTGATCGGCGTGATCCCCGAGCGCACGATTGCGTCACCCGGACTCTCGCCACGCGTTCGTGCGGCGGTGGGGCAGGCCGCCCTCGAGGTGCTGCTGGAGCTCGCGCGGCTTGGGGTGATGATTCGAAGCCGACCCGACCCAGTCACAGCAGCTCCCTGGTGGGAGCGACCCCTCGACGCGCCTGCGCTCGCTCGGGGCTGACGGATTTCCGGCACCCACTGTCTGACGGCCTGACAAACCGCGAAAAATCACGCGGTACTGGGTTTGCGCTTGCGAGTGACACGCCATGACCGTGTCACTGCTCGAAGGACGACGTATCCACCTCCGTGGCACTGTGCAAGGTGTCGGCATGCGCCCGTGGATCTACCGGACGGCTGTCGACCACGGCATCACCGGCACGGTCTGCAACGAGACCAGCGGTGTGACGATCGAAGCGTTCGGCGGGACGGGGGCGCTTGACGCCTTTCTGGCCACGCTCCGCATCAGCGCCCCACCGGCTGCCGTCATCGACACATTCGAGTCGGAATCGATCACGCCCCGTGAGTCCAACGGCTTCGTGATTCTCGAGAGCCGTACGGGCGAAGAACGGCGTGTGTCGATTCCGCCCGAACTCGCGACCTGCGACGACTGTGTGGCCGAGATCCTCGATCCCCGCAATCGGCGGTATCGCTATCCGTTCACCAACTGCACCAACTGCGGTCCGCGCTTCACGATCGCGACCGGCGTGCCGTACGACCGGTCGGCCACAACCATGGCGAGGTTTGCGATGTGCCCGGAGTGCCGACGGGAGTACGACGATCCAGGCGACCGGCGCTTCCACGCCCAGCCGAACGCTTGCAAGGTGTGCGGCCCGACGTTGTCGGTTCTTCTTGACAGCTCGGGACACACCCTGACCGCGGAGGACCCGATTCGTTTTGCCGCCGACCAAATCGCTGCCGGTTTGATCGTCGCCGTGAAAGGGCTTGGCGGCTTCCATCTGGCGTGCGACGCGACGTCGAACGATGCGGTGGCCCGCTTGCGCGCGCGCAAGCGCCGCGACGAGAAGCCGTTCGCCGTCATGGTTCCAGACGTCGAGGCGGCGGAGCCGATCGTCGATCTCAGCGTCGAGGCGCGGGCACTGCTCGTTTCCGTGGAGCGGCCCATCGTGATCGCGCCGGCTCGACCGGGAAGCTCGATCGCGGCGGAGGTCGCGCCGCGTAACTCGACGCTCGGCGTGATGTTGCCGTACACGCCGCTGCATCACCTCTTGCTGCGCGACAGCGGGCGGCCGCTGGTGATGACGTCGGCCAATATGTCGGAGGAACCGATCGTTTACCGCAACGACGAGGCCATGCAACGTCTGACAGGTATTGCAGACGTCATCCTTGCGCACGACCGCGAGATCGTCACGCGCTGCGACGATTCGGTGGCGACAGTGATTGCCGGGCGCCCCCTACTGTTGCGTCGCTCCCGTGGATACGTGCCGCGCGCTATCGACCTGAACATCGACGTGAAGACCGCGGTGCTCGCGACAGGCGCCCTGCTCAAGAATACGTTCTGCCTGGCCGCCGGCCGCCGCGCCTGGCTGGGGCCGCACATCGGGGATCTCGAAAACGAAGCGACCCGCGAGGCCTTCGAAGACGCGATCGAGCGGATGGAACGGTTCCTCGGTTTCCGCGGCGAAGTTGTCGCGCACGACCTGCACCCCGACTATCAGTCGACGCACTACGCGGAGGCGCGGGGTGGCCATCGCGTCGCCGTTCAGCACCATCACGCCCATGTGGCGAGCACCGTGGCGGAACACCGGCTGTCGGGGCCTGTCATCGGCGTGGCGTTCGACGGCACCGGCTTCGGCACCGACGGAACCGCCTGGGGCGGCGAGTTC
>DATCXH010001120.1:0-3697 GCA_036565925.1 Vicinamibacterales bacterium | reverse complement strand
GCCCCGCCGCGACCGCCGGTGAAATCACGTCGAGTGAGGCACCATCGAGACAGAGCAGGACGACGCGATCACCTGACACACCCTCAGGGTCGATCGAGGATCGAGGCGTCAGGTTGGGCCGCGGTCGAACGCTTCCGGCGCGGAGCCCAATCGGGACGACGATCGATGCGACCGTCACGATCGTGAATAGGATCGCCACCGTCGCGCGACCACGCGGTCGCGCCGCGATCTGTGCGAACCCAAGCAGCAAGAACGCGAACGTCGCCGCGGCAAATGCCGCTGATGCATAGACGATGGCCGGCAATGCCCGCGTATCGAGCGCGGTCTGCAGACCTGTCGCATGGAGCCAGGTGACTACTGCGGCGGTGCCACTCAACGCAGCGGCGCTCCACGTCAGCAGGCGCAGACTGATCCAACCGGGCGACGCCTCGATGAACACAATCCGTCTGAGGACATACAGGGCGTACGACACCACGGCGATGTGCAGGCCGTACGACACGGCAATCACGGCGAAGAGCGGTACCGCTGCATACGCGGTGAGCGGCACCGACGGATTGAGATGCAGCAGCAGGATTGTCAGGTACACCGAGGCGAGCAACCCTGCGAAGACGGAGTTGCTCAGCATCCGCAGATATCGCATCTGCGGTTTAGTCTAAAGGTATACTCGTTCGAATGCCCGTCGACATCGAGGCAAAGGTCATTCGGAACACGCGCCTCTCTTCCGACTACAACGTCATCGCGCTCGCTGCTCCTGAAATCGCGGCCACGGTTGCTCCGGGCCAGTTCGTCATGGTGAAACCGGGCCGCTGCAACGATCCGCTGCTGCGTCGCCCATTCTCGGTGTTCGAAATCCTCCGCGAGAACGGCCGCGTGTCGGGCCTCACGCTCCTCAGCAAACGCGTGGGCGTCACGACGCGCATGCTGCTCGAAGCCGTCGAAGGCGACATCGTCTCGTGCCTCGGTCCACTCGGCAAACCGTACGAGGTAGTGGACCCACCGGCGGACGCCTGGATGGTGGCAGGCGGTGTCGGACTCGCGCCGTTTGCCACGCTCGCTGAGGCGCTCGTCGAGCGCGGCACGCCAACGACGCTGTTCTACGGCGCGCGAAGCGGAGGCGAGCTGTTCTATCTGGATTGGTTCGCGTCGCGGGGCGTCCGGTTGATTCTCGCCACCGAAGACGGCACCACCGGCGAGCGCGGACGCGTGACGGTTCCGCTCGAACGCGAACTGCAGCGCGCCGATGGCAGCGTGATGATCTACGCGTGCGGACCGGAGCCGATGCTCGAAGCCGTCTCGCACGTCTCGGCTAAATACGGACGACGCTGTCAGGTGTCGGTGGAACGCGTGATGGGATGCGGCATGGGCGGCTGCTACAGCTGTGTCATCCCGGTGAAGGACAAGACCGGCCATCATTACGTGCGCTCCTGCATTGGCGGTCCGGTGTTCGACGGCGCCGATCTGGTTTGGGACTGAAGCTGGTTGGTGGGTAGTGGCTGGTAGTTGGTGCTTGGTGGTTGGGAGTTGACGTGGATCTCTCCGTCCAAATCGGCTCGCTGAAGCTGGGGAACCCGCTGATGGCAGCGAGCGGCTGCTACGGCTACGGCGTCGAGTACGCTGACGCCGTCGATCTGCGATCGCTAGGCGCAGTCGTCTCGAAGGGTCTCTTCCTCAAGCCACGCGAAGGGCATCCACCGGAGCGTATCGTCGAAACGCCCTCGGGGATGCTCAACGCGATTGGGCTGCAGGGAATCGGCGTGCATCGCTACATCGCCGAGAAGCTTCCCGAGCTGCGACGCCTCGGTGCCACCAACGTCATCAACATCTGCGGCAGCACGCTCGATGAGTACGTCGAGCTCGCACGAATCCTGTCGGATGCCGAGGGCGTCCATGCGCTCGAGCTGAACATCTCCTGCCCCAACATCAAAGAGGGCGGTATCACGTTCGGCTGCAGCCTCCACGGTACCTTCGACGTCGTCAGCGCGGTGAAGAAGGTGACGCGCCTGCCGGTGATCCCGAAGCTGACGCCGAACGTCACCGACGTTGCCTCGATCGCGAAAGCCGCCGAGGACGCTGGCGCCGATGCCGTGTCGCTCGTCAATACGTTCCTGGCGATGGCGATCGACGTGGAGACGCGCCGCCCCAAGCTCTCAAATATCGTCGGCGGCTTGAGTGGTCCTGCGATCAGGCCTATCGCCGTGCGGATGGTGTACGAGTGCCGTCGAGCCGTGAAGATCCCGGTGATCGGTATGGGCGGAATCGCCACGGCCACAGACGCGCTCGAGTTCATGATCGCGGGGGCGACGGCGGTTCAAGTCGGCACCGCGAACTTCGTCGATCCCTTCATCTGGGCCAAGCTCATTGACGGCATGCGGGATTACATGAGGCGCCATCGGATCTCGCGGATAGCCGATCTGGTGGGCACCATCGATACCAGTTCACGGGAGAAGCAGTGGGTCAGCTCTTAGTCGCGCTTGACGTCGATTCGGCAGCGCGGGCGCTCGCACTCGCCACCGAGCTCCGCCATCTCGCCGGCGGATTCAAAGTCGGCAGTCGGCTCTTCACATTGGAAGGCCCCGATCTGGTGAAGCGGCTGGTGTCCCTGGGCGCGCCGGTCTTTCTCGACCTCAAATTTCACGACATCCCGAACACGGTCGCTCAAGCGGTCGAGGCTGCCGTATCAACGGGTGTCTGGATGCTCAATGTGCATGCCTCGGGTGGTGTGCCGATGATGCAGGCGGCAGCCCGCGCCGCGGCCGAGACAGCCGGAAAAGAAGGCCGTCGCCGACCCATCGTCATTGGCGTCACCGTCCTCACCAGCATGGACGATGCAACGCTCGCGAGCGTCGGTGTGCGCCGGCCGTTACTCGAGCAGGTTGTCACGCTGGCGAGAATGGCGCAAGACGCCGGGCTTGATGGCGTAGTTGCCTCACCGCAGGAAACGGCAGCGATCCGTGCCGCGTGTGGTCCTGACTTCGCGATCGTCACGCCCGGAATTCGCGGCGCATCCGCCGGAGCGACCAAGAACGATCAGTCGCGGACAATGGGACCGGCAGAAGCCATCAAGGCCGGAGCGAGCTACATTGTGGTGGGAAGGCCGATCATCGCGGCCACCGATCCGAGAGCGGCGGCCGCGGCGATCGTTGACGAACTGAACGCGGTTAACGCGTAGGGTCGCCCGCCTTCGCCCTGAGGCGACGGCGGGACGGCCAGCTGTTACTTTGCGGTGATGATGAAGTGCCCGCGACGGTTCCTCGCGTAGCACGCTTCGGTCATCTCCGTGCAGAGCGGCGCTTCTTCACCCTTGCTGATCACGGTCATCCGATCGGCCCCAATCCCCAGGCTCACCATATAGGCCTTCACGGCGTTGCCGCGACGCTCACCGAGTGCGAGGTTGTACTCGTTCGTGCCGCGTTGGTCGGCATGGCCCTCGATCGTGACGCGGGTTGTCGTCCAACGGCGCATCCAGTCGGCGTTCTTCTGCAGTAGCGCGCGCTGATCGTCCTTGATGGCCGCCATGTCGTAGTCAAAGATCACATCGGCAAGCGGCATCTCCGCGTTCAGCTGTTCGAGCGTCTTCTTCGAGAACAGCTCTTCTTCCGTCAACGGCTTGGGCGGCGCCGGAGGAGCCGGCGGCGGTGGCGGCGGTGGTGGTGGCGGTGGCGGCGGAGCAGGTGCAGCGGGCGGCTCCGGCGGCGGC
>DATCXH010001239.1:0-11022 GCA_036565925.1 Vicinamibacterales bacterium | reverse complement strand
CGAGCCGGCCTCGCGAACCATACGGTTCACGGCCTGGAGTCCTGGTCTCAACCAGTCCGAACAGCTCGGACTCGAGCCGCCCGTCAGGAAGGCAGGCGCAGTTCACCGAGACGAACGGCCCGTCCTGTCGCGCGCTGCGATCGTGAATGGTGCGCGCGATCAGCCGGCGGCCAACACCGCTCTCACCAGCGATCAGAACCGTGGCGCTCGACGCGGCGGCTTCGGTGACCTCTTCGGTGATTCGACGCATCGCCGCGCTGTGCCCGACCAGCACGAGGGGGCGAGTCATGTCCGGCAACGGGCGCAGCGGCCTCACTCCTACAGGGCTGACGCTCATAGGGCTGATCGTCGCGCCCTGCGCCGGCATCGTCACTCGGGTAATCGGGGGAGTTGTATGCGGAACTTTTACCGATCCAGGCGGATTTGCAGTGTTGAACCTGGTCCGTCCGTCGTGCGTCGCACGACGGCCACATCTACGGCTGCAGGAGACCCCGCCGGATCGCATAGCGGACGAGCCCGGCCGTGGAATGAATGTCGAGCTTCTCCATCAGATTGGTGCGATGCGTTTCGGCGGTTTTGACACTGACTTCAAGCACAGCCGCCGTCTCCTTCGTCGTCTTTCCTTCGGCAATGAGCTGCAGAACCTGGCGCTCGCGTGGCGTGAGTGGGTCGTATGGCAACTCCGTCTTGGCGAGGTACGCCTGAACAACAGCGCCGGAGACATGGGGACTCAGGTACACGCCGCCTGAGCAGACGTCCTTGATCGCCTGCAGCAGATGCTCGGCAGCCTGACTCTTGGACACGCATGCCTTCGCGCCGGCTCGCAGCGCCTCGAGCACGTGGTGCTCCTCCGTGTGCATCGTCAGCAGTACCGACTTCGCTCGCGGCACACGCTTCACGATCTCGCGGATCGCATCGATCCCGTTCAAGGCCGGCATCGCCAGATCCATCACGACGATCTGCGGCTGCAGGCGTTCGGCCGCCGCGATTGCCTCCAAGCCATCCGACGCTTCGCCCACGACCTCGAACTTTTCCCGTTCGAGCAGCGCGCGCAGGCCCTGACGAAACACCGGGTGATCGTCTGCCAGCAAAACTCTCACGCCCATGTCGACGCCTCCAGCGGGATCTCGACGATGAAGTCCATGCCTTGTTCGAGCCGTGGGACGAGGCGCAGTGTGCCGCCGAGTGCCGCGGTCCGCTCCCGGATCTCCACGAGCCCGAGTCCGCGCCGGCCGTTGCTCGACGTCACGAGCACAGCCGGATCACAGCCTTTGCCGTCGTCGCGGACCGAGCACGTGATCAGATGCGGTGAGTGGCACACTGCGACCTCAGCGCACGACGCCTGCGCGTGGCGCGCCACATTGGTCAGGCCTTCCTGCGCGGCGCGATAGAGTGCGGTCTCGACGGGTAGCGGCAAACTGCCCGCGACGCTTCCGCGTACGGTCACCGGAACGCCCCATCGCTGCGATATCCCGTCGGCGAGGAATTCGATCGCCGGCAGCAGCCCCATGTCGTCGAGGATGGTGGGACGCAACTCGTGCGAGATGCGCCGAATGCGGTCCTCGATCTGATCGAGCATGTCGCGCGCGGACTGAATTTCCCTGACACGGTCGTGCGGCAATCGTGTTGCGACATCGGCCAGCGCTAAATGAACGGAGGCCACGAGCTGCGACGCTTCCGCGTGCAGCGCGTACGCAATGCGCTTGGCCTGGTTTTCAAGGACGTCGTTGAGACGATGCAGCACGAGGTTGGCATCGCGGAAACCGCGATGCGCGATTTCGAAGGGCGAGATCGCCTCGACGAAAAACCGTTCGAGTGCCTCCGACACCTGCACGCGATCGCCGTCGCTCGAGGCCAGCACCGCTGCGATCGCCTGCGAGTGCATCGTCGCCATGTCCAGCACACCGCGGCCGCTGGCCATTGCCTCGCGTCCGAGGGCGTAGGCGCCCTCCAACAAGGCTTCGTCGGGGTGCGCGAGATACTCGCTCAACATGCCGCGATAGCGGACATCGAGCTCGGCGGCGTCAAAGGTCATGGTCACGATTGGTCTCCCAGACAGCGCCCGACCAGGACGAGCGCGTCATCGGTGCCCTTGCGATAGCGCGTCAGGATCTGATCGGCGATCGCCTGTGGTTCATCGCGCGGCACGAACTCGTCGGAAAACTCGGGCCTGATCCCGTCGGTGGCGAGAATCACCGTGTCATGCGGCAACAGCGTCAGGCACTCGGCGCGCAGTGGCGGCAGACGATGGCCGACCACACCGCCGCGCAGCACGACATGATTCGCGTGCGTGCGGCCACTCGCATCGCAACGAAGGATCACACCCTCGATGTTGCCCACACCCACCCACGTCATCGCACCGCTCGGCGATGAGAACAGCAGCGTCATGACGACGCCGCGGGTCGACTTCAACGCCTCGTGGCACCGCCACACCAGCGAGACCGCGTCTTCGTGCGGTGACGAGTGCAGCGTGCGACCGGCAATGCGCGCCGCATCTGCCGCCTCGTTGCCGTGACCGACACCGTCAATCACTGCGGCTAACACTCCCTCGGGCAGCTGCCTCACGACATGCGAATCGCCCGACTCGGTGCCAGCCACCATCGGCGCCTCGGCCACTCCCCAACTGATACGCACAGTTCACCCGATCCACTTGGTCATGGTGATGGTCGTGCCTTCGCCGATCGCCGACGAGATCTCGAACTGATCCATCAGGCGCTTGGCCCCGGGGAGTCCCATGCCCAGACTCTTGCTCGTCGAGAAACCGTCGCGCATCGCCGTATCGAGATCGACGATGCCGGGACCCTGATCGCGTGCAACGATCTGCAATCCGCGCACGATGCCGTTGCCGACCGGCGCGATGCTGATCTCGCCTTCCTTCGCGTACTCGACGATGTTGCGGGCGACCTCGGAGATAGCGGTGGCGATGATCGTCAGGGTGGTATTGGTGAAGCCAAGGGTGGAGGCCATGCTCCGCCCCTCCTGTCGCGCGGTGACGATGTCGGCCGACGACTGAATGCGTACGCGCACGGCGGTGCCGACGTGGAGATCACTCATCGTCGGCCGTCTCAGCGCGTCCATCGAGAAACGCGAGGCCCTCTTCGAGATCGAGCGCGGTCGGAACGCCTTCGAGCGTCAGCCCAAGTTGGACCATCGCGAGCGCCACTTCCGGCTGGATGCCGACGATCACCGTTTCGGCGCCCCGCAGCTTGGTGGTGTAGGCAATGCCCCGGAGCGTGCGGGTCGCGAACGAGTCGAGCACGTCGAGCGCGGTGACATCGACGATCACACCGCGAGCGCGGTGGCGGCCCACCAGGTCGGCAAGGTCGTCACGAAGTTGTAACAGGTCGCGATCACTCAACGCGGATTGGATGCTGGCGATGAGCGTGTGACTCTGTTTGAGAATCGGAACGGCCATTCTTCCCCCACGGCGGGTGAGGCGCATGCCCGCGCACGACACACGTCGCCACGCGACGGCACACCCGTCCCCACCGCAAACCGTTCACGGCTCGACGGTTGTACAGATCAACGACTGCGAGGGGTTCCCTCTTCGACAAGAACGACCTTGTAGCCGAGCACGCGCTCTGCAAGCTCAATGCCGCCCTGAAGGTCGCCAACGGTGTTCATCTTGCTCAAATCAACACCGATCGTGACGAGCGTTTGCGCGATCTCGGGTGAGAGGCCGGTCACGATGACCGTTGCGCCAAGCAGACGCGCGGCTTCAACCGTCTGCACGAGACGGTTGGCGATCGCTGAATCGATCGCCGGGACACCAGTGATATCCATGACCGCGACCTTGCCGCGGTTCTCGCGAATGCCGCGCAACAGTTGCTCGGTGAGCTGACGCGCACGCTGCGGATCGATGAGACCGATGATGGGTAGAATCAGCAGTCGCTCGCGGACGCGTAGCACCGGCGTCGAGAGCTCACGAATCGCTTCCTGCTGCTGACGGATGATGCGCTCGCGTTCCTGCACGAATCCCACGGCCACGGTGTTGGCGATGCGGTTGGCCGCCGGCTCGTAGGCGTCGAGCACCATGTTCAACAGATCGAAGTCGCGCTGATACTTCTTGAAGAGCGACCGTGCGAGCACGTCGCGCAGGAGCAGCACGATGCCGACGACTTCCTGCGTCTCGACGCCGCGAGGGATGATGCGTTCGGAGAGGTCGCGCGCGTAGGCCTGGAGCGCCTCGACGCTGCCGGTCTCGAGCACCGCGACGTAGTTGTCGTAGACGCGTGTCGCTTCTGCGAAGATCTCCTCGCGGGTCATCGCCGTCAGCAGTCCCGATTCGGTGATGCGCCTCGCCCAGTCTTCGCGCAACTCGGTGCGCTTCTCACGCAGGTGCGAGACCAGCTCTCGCAGCAGTCCGGTTGTCGATTCACTCGGGATTGAGAGGGTGGGTGCGACCGTGTCGGCGACCTGGACGACGTTCGTCATGGGTTTCTCCTTGTTGATTCACGCCGCCTGTCTCGCCGTAACCTCGGCACAGGCGGACGCGCGATGCGGGGAGCACACCACGCGCGTCGCTCAGTATCAGCGGGCGCTACAGGAGAAAAAATCGGGTCATCACCTTATCTGCGCCTCGGTTTCCACTCCCATCCATCGCTCGGACGCATGATGCGTTTCAGATGAATGCGGCCATCGTTCGGATCGCGTGACGGGCTGCCCCAGATCCGCACGACATCGGCGACCTTCAACGTGTCCTTCGTCATACCGTCACGCTCGAGCCGGCTCGGATTGGCCCACTCCGCCGCGTAGCGCTTCTCGCTGCCAGACGACTCGCGCGAGACGACGTGCACCCACGTGTGCGGCGCCTTGAATTCCACCTCCACAATCTGGCCTTCAATCTCCATCGACTGATCTTCGAAGTAGTACGCCGCGAATGAATGGTGACCGCTGGCGACGGCGGTCAATCCAAGCATCATGGCGGCACCGATCGCGAGTGTGCGGGTATTCATCATGCCGCGATGTTATGCCGGGACGCGGCGTGGCAACCAGTGCTCCGTGGTGGCGGCAACGTGGGCGTTGGAGCCAATGCTCAGCGGCTGGCTTTGACGTGTCGCTTCAGCCAGTCGCTCAGCGGTTTGATGTCAGCCATGACGTCAACGACCCGGTCAAGGGCCTTGCGCGTGGACACCGACGAGGGTGGCAGCTGCTTGCCGGCGTGAAGGTCCTTCATGCGCAACAACTCGATCCGCGGATGACTCGCGTCATATCCGCGTGGCGCAGTTGCGGTGGTCTCGTGCGTCCCTACTGAGTACTTTCTCCGGCGCAGGCCAGCGACAATCGCTGCGATCTTCCGGCCGGAGGCGTCTTCGGCAATGGCCTCGCGAAGGCGGCGCAGCGTCGGCCCATCGGGCATGTAGATGCCGGTGCCGACGTAGAGGCCGTCTTTCGATAGTGAGATGTAGTACTTACTGCCGACGCCTGACGCGATGAACGTTTTGTAGGGGGCCTGGTCGCGCGCGAATCGCATGTCGCGATTGATGCGCGTCAGCTTGCCGGAACCATAGGTCGGCGCGAGTTCCGCCAGCAGGCTCTGCAACGGCTTGCGGCACGCACGTTCGTACACGTCCTTGTTCGCGTGAAACCATTCGCGGGTGTTGTGCGAGGCGAGCCCTTCGAAGAAGGTGAACGCCTCGCGTGGAATCCCTTCGAATCGTCCGGCGAACAGAACATCCATTCGACTCACCTTTCAGCTCGCCTGGCGAGCCGAAAGGTTCGCTCATGGCGAGCCATGATCACGTCGAATGCCCCGAGCGAACGCTTCGCCGGCCGCGGGGCTGGCGAAGCGTCAGTCCGAAGGGCGCTATTTGGTCGAGGAGGTTCGGCTCGCGATGGGCTCGATGCGGATCAGGGCGCCCGGATCCGAGTCGGTGATCACATACAGCAGACCGTCCGGTCCCTGCCGAATGTCGCGGATGCGCTGATGCAACTCGCTGAGCAGCGACTCGCGACGGAGCTCCTGCATCTTCTCGTTGAAGAGAATGCGTTCAACGTGTCCGGTGCCGGGGATCTCTCCGGTGCGCAGCGAGCCAACGAAGACATCGCCCTTCCACTTCGGGAACTTGTCGCCGGTGTAGAACTCCATCCCCGACACAGCGATCGACGGTACCCAATAGACGACCGGCGGTTCAAATCCGGCGTGTCCCGGGATTTCCGATTGCCACGGTCCGGGATACGAGCGTCCGTAGCTCACGAGCGGCCAGCCATAGTTGGCGCCGGCCTTGAGGATGTTGATCTCGTCGCCGCCGTTCGGACCGTTCTCATTCAGCCACATCTCGCCGGTGCCGGGATGCATTCGGAGACCGAGCGCGCTGCGATGGCCGAGCGTGTAGACCTCGGGCTTCGCGCCTGGTTTTCCTGCGAACGGATTGTCCGGCGGAATCGTCCCGTCGTCGCGGATGCGCAGCACCTTGCCACCTTGATCGCCGGGGTTCTGCGGGAAGTTCGGATCTTTCGACGTGCCGCCCGTCGTCGTGACGTAGAGCATGCCGTCCTTGCCGAAGGCGATGCGCGTCGTGCCGGCGGCGTCGAGGACGAAGATGTCTTTAACCTCGGTGAGCGCCTTGCCGTCGAATTTTGCGCGCGCGATCGCGACCGTGCGGCGCTTCTCGTCGAGCGGCTTCGTGTAGGAGAGATAGAGAAGTTTGTTCTCGGCAAACTTCGGATGGAGCGCGATGTCCATGTAGCCGTGCACCGCGCCGGGCAGGCCGGACTCGCCGGCGAAGTAGCCCGTCGGTCCTCCGGGGACCGGCTTCGGATCGAGTACGCCGTTGCGCATGATGCGCAGGTTTCCCGTGCGCTCGGTGATCAACGTGGCGCCGTCGGGCGTAAACGCCAGTGCCCAGGGGAACTTGAGCCCCTTCGTCACGACGGTGACGCGGATGCGCTGACCCTCGCCGGTATCGAACTCCATGGGCTTGTCCGGCAACGGACGGTTCGCAAGCCCGGTCGGCGCGACCGGGATGCCCCCCTGGAACGGCACCGTCTGCTGCCCGGAGCCGACGGTCAGGCCCACGGTGGCGGCAAGAGCCAGGGCGAGTGGTACGGCAAGCGGCGCGCGACGCGTAATCCTCACGGGTGAACCTCCTCTTGGCGGAACTGAAAGTATAGGCCTGCCTCGCCAAAGCCTGCCGCGAAGGCGGGCCTTCTGCACATTCTGGCACTTCATTGCGCAGGGGGTCTGACCCGGGGTCAGACCCCTTTTTAACCCCCTCTAATTGCGGGTCAGACCTCGCGTGCAGAAACAGGCCGAAATCGGAGCGTCCGCTCTGTGGGCGGGAGTAGGGGTCTGACCCCGGGTCAGACCCCGCCACCCTGTGTCGGTCGCGGAATTTACGGTCGATAAAGGGAACAGCCGTGCGCACGAGTAGAGCCGCCTCCTCGGCACAACTGAAGGACCCAGGTCCGGTGACGGGCACCGGTGCGCCTCCGGCTCGCCCGATCCCGGTCGCGGACTCCTCGACGACGCCCGCGGCAGGCCCCTCGACGTTGCACGGAATAGCCGCCACAGTTGACGGCGTCCTCAAGCTCCTCGCCCGCTCGATCCGGCAGTTCCACACCTACCCGGCGACGAGCCCGATTTGTATCGAAGCGACAACCGCCTGCCATGACGCGCTGAAGGCGCTGCCGCATCGCGACCGCCTGTCGTTCCGTGTCACTCCGCACGACCTGATCGTGGACGAGACGACGATCGGCGCCGGCACCGTCGTCGAGCACGAACTCACTCGACGACTGTTCCGCGCCCGTATCGCCAATCTCGACATCGATCGCACGGCCACACCGCGCGACTTGTCGCGATTCTGCATCGACCTCGTCACCGCGGACGACCTCGAACGTGAAGGCATCACCTTCGCCGAGCGACTCACCGAGCATGGTGTCACCGCGATCACCGTCGGCATGGCGCATCGGCCTGCGGTGCTCGACATCGGCAACCCGGCGCCCGCGACGCAGGACGTCCTCACCCACGAACGACACCGTCGTGAGGCGCTGACGCAGAAGGACGCCCCGATCAGCTATCTGTATCCGCCTGACAAGGGCTGGGTGCGACTCGATCCGGGGCAGACGATCGAGTCCGTGTCACTGGTCGATCTCGTCGTGCTGGTCGAGGATCCCGCCGACATCGCGAGCATGCTGCTCCGTCTCACCGACGATGAGATACCCGGTGTGGACACGCGGCAGACCGCACTCGAACGAAAGTTCAGCGACGTCACGCTGTTGTTCTCGGCGCTCGACCCGCGACTCGCGCAGGTCATGTTCGGACGCCTCGCGCGCGCCGTGCTGAAGCTCGATCCCGATCGACGGAACAACCTGCTGCAGCGAACGGTGCTGCCTGGACTGCTCGACGGCCGCAACGAAGGCAAAGTGCTGCGCGACTTCCCGGACATGGATCTGGCGGAGTCGATCTGTCTCCTCCTCGACCTCGAAACGGCCGCACCCGAAGTCCTCTCTGCAGCGCTCAACCGATTGGACCTCACGCCCGATCGCCGCGCCGCCATCGAGCCGCTCATCGACGAGCGTCTCCGTGCACAACGCGGCGGTGAGCCGCTTGATCGATCCTCGGGCATCGAACGCCACGCGCAGGGACTGATTCGCGTCGACGCGACTAGCAACAACGACTTCTCCGAGTTTGCCGCCTTCGACCTCTCAGTGGACGACCAGAGCATAGCGGTGGTTGCTGCGGTTCGTCAGGGCATCCTCGACACCGACACGCTCGCGACGCAACTGCGCACGGTCTCGCAGCTGGTGCGTCTCGAGCCAAACCCGACACTCGTGGACGCCTTCCTGCGTCGCGCGCTCGAGTTGATGCTGGGACTCGAGCAGGCCGCGCGGTGGCAGGATCTGGTTGCCGAGATCAAGGGATACACCGCACTCGCCGACGAACTCCGCGAACGACGACCCGACGTCGCGGAGACCATCGGCAAAGCACTCAGCGACTTCTGTACGCCGAGTCGGCTGCTCGCGCTGGCCCAGATACACGACCGCGACGACAAGGGCCGCGCAACCGTCGAGGAGCTGGCGCGCGCACTGGGCCCGGCGCTGGTTCCCGGATTCGTCGCGCTGATCGATCGCGCCGCGCACCAGGTCAAGGCACGCGCCTTTACCCCGCTGATGTGCGAGCTGGCACCGACTGTCGCCGAGGCGCTGCTCGCCGAGCTCGATTCCTGTGGCGTCGCCGCGGCGCGGGTCATCGTCAAGGTACTCGGATATGCGGGCGCGGGCCACGAGGTCGCTGTCGCGCGTCTGGTGCAGCACACCGACACACACGTGGCACGTGAAGCGCTGCGCTCGCTCGCGCGCCTGGGCACACCGACTGCCGCCATCCACGTCGCGCGACAGTTGCGCGACGGATCTGAAGATCGCCGCTCCGCCGCGGAAGATGCACTCTGGCACTTCCCACCGGCCCAGATCGCCACCCAGTTGCGCGAGCTGCTGCGATCGCGCGAGTTCGTGTTCAAACATCCGCAATTGGCGGCGCGCCTGATCGAGCGCGCGGGTCAAGCCAATATCCAGGGGCTCGCCGACGTGCTGAAATCACTCGAATCGCTTCGTTTCAGATTCTGGAAACCCAGCCTGGTGCAGATCGCTCGGAAAGCTCGTGAGGTCCGCGGGCAATGAGCACACCGCCGCTCTCGGCTCCCTTCGATCCGCTTGCCGTACTCAAAGGTCTGGCCGCGCTCCGTCGATTGACGGGAACCTATCCGCCTGGCCATCCGATGATCGGACAAAAGCTGAAGGAGATTGGCGAGGTCAGCGAGGCTCACCTCCAGCACAGCGAAGTGCTGCGCATCGATGTCATTCGCGGCGACGTCTTCCTCGACAGTGTGCCAACCAGCACCGAGGGACAAGCCAATACGCAACTGCTCAATCAGCTCACTGCACTCGGTGTGGATAGCATCCACATCACCCGTGGCGTCGAGCTCGAGGAGTTTCTCGCCGTCGCCGAGTTTCTGTGGCAGTACAGCGGATCCGGCGACAACGTCGCGACACAGCTGGCGTCACGCAACGTCAGACACATCAGCCTCGGCCGACTGATTCCGCTCGACACGCGGTGGCGCGCGCAGAAGTGGCCCGACGCCCCAACCGCACCACTCGACGCCGACTATGCGGAGTCCATTCACAGAGCGCAGCAGACATTCGAGGACGCCGCAGCCGGCAAACCAATCGACGTCGTCACCGTGCGTGACCTGGTGCAGTTGCTGATTCACAAAGTGGCGCGCAGCAACGCTGCACTCGGACAGATCCTCGCCGTCAAGCAGTACGAGAACCTGACTTACTGTCACTCGGTGAACGTGTCAGTCCTGAGCCTGCTGCTCGGCAAGCACGTCGGCCTGGATGAAAGCGTGCAGGCGGCGCTCGTCGAGGCGGCGCTGTTGCACGACGTTGGCAAGACGCAGATCCCGCTCGAGATCGTCAAGAAGCCCGGTGTGCTCGACAAACACGAACGCAAGACAATCGAATCGCACACGACGCTCGGCGCCGAGATCCTCGTGCAGACATCAGGACTGCATCCGCTGACGCCGACCGTCGCCCTCGAACATCACCGCGGCGTGAAGGGGACGGGCTATCCCGATCTCGGCAACGCGATTCCGCATCCGATGAGCCAGATCGTTTCGGTCGCCGACATCTACGAAGCGATCACCGGCGCGCGGACCTATCAGGCTCCGACACCTCCCGAGCGCGCCTGCCTGATCATGGCGCGGCTGGCTGGCGAGAAGCTGAACACGGCGCTCGTGAAGACATTCGTCAATGCGATCACGTTCTTCCCACTCGGATCGATGGTCCGCACGAATCGCAACGAGCTTGGCCTGGTGATCGAGACCAACCGGGGAGACCCGCTGCATCCGGTCATTCGTCTGCTCGATCAGCTGACGTACGAGCCGACCGAGCGCGTGAACACGGCGATACGCGACGGGTCTGGGGCGTACGAGCGGCACATCAATCAGAGCGTGCCGGTTCCTGACGGACTCGATGTGAGGGGGATGTTGCAGGCTGCGTGACGGGCCGGCGGGTCTTGAGTAG
>DATCXH010001179.1:0-3982 GCA_036565925.1 Vicinamibacterales bacterium | reverse complement strand
GCGCACGTTCGGGCAGAGAACGCTGCCGCTCACGCGGCTCCCCGAGATGATGCAGCCCGATGAAATGACTGAGTCGAGCGCCTGGCCGCACCGCCGCCCTTCTTCAGCAAAGACGAACTTCGCCGGCGGCGCCTGCGGTTGATAGGTGCGCAGCGGCCACTCCGGATCGTACAGGTTGAATTCCGGATTGACGTGACACAGGTCCATGCTCGCTTCGAAGTACGCGTCGAGCGTGCCGATGTCGCGCCAATACTTTGCCGCCTTCTTGTTCTCGTCGTAGAACCGGTAGACGAACACGGGCGCAGTTCCAAAGAGCGAGGGAATGATGTTGCGTCCGAAGTCGTGCTGGCTCTCCGCGCGAGGGGCATCGTCTTCGAGCGCCCGCACGAGTACGTCCGCCTTGAAGATGTAGATCCCCATCGAGCCGAGCGCGACGTCCGGTGAGCCCGGTACGGGTGTGGGATTCGCGGGCTTCTCGTCGAAACCGACCACCCGGTCGGACTGATCGACGCTCACGATGCCGAAGCGGCTGGCCTCGGCCAGTGGTACCTCAATCGCGGCGAGCGTCACATCGGCGTGGCGTTCGAGATGAAACCGCAGCATCTTCGAGTAGTCCATCTTGTAGACGTGGTCGCCAGAGAGCACGATGACATGGCTCGGCGACTCGCGGTCGATCGAGTAGAGGTTCTGAAACACCGCGTCGGCGGTGCCGAGATACCAGTGCTCTCCGACCCGCTTCTGCGGGGGCAGTATCTCGATGAACTCACCCAGCTCCTCGGATACGACGTTCCACCCCATTCGGATGTGACGGTTGAGCGACAGCGATTTGTACTGCGTCGCAATGAAGATGCGGCGCAGCCCCGAATTGATGCAGTTGCTGAGCGTGAAATCGATGATGCGGTACGGACCACCAAAATACACCGCAGGCTTTGCGCGTTCTTTGGTCAGGGGATAAAGACGCTCGCCGGCTCCGCCGGCGAGAAGGATGACGAGGATGTCGTCCAACTCCATGTGGGCCCCGTTCCCCGCGAGTGAGCATCCTGACCGGTCGCTTCGAGGCCTCGCGAAGGGATGGCGATCTTAACACGCGGTTTTGAGGCTATTGGGGAGGCGGGAGGAAATGAGCCGGGTTATTGCCCCATTTGTTTGACTTGCCCCTTTACGGTGCCTATGATCAGGCGATTCGGATTCTTGGATACCGCCCAGACGAGGGCGTTTGGCTCGCGCGTCGGGGAATGAGAGGCATTCATGCAGGTTCGTCGGGTACTGGCCATTTTTGTCGCCATCCTCTTTGTCTCTGTCGCGACACCGCTCGTCGCGCAGCGGAATAACGACAACAACAAGCAGCCGCAACGGAGTGCGTCGGAACAGGCGGACATTCAGGCGCTCGTGCAGGCCGTTGAAGTTCAGCTGTTGTCCGACGTGGGCATCACCGTGCCGCCACCTGGCTCTCAGCCTCCGGCAACGCCGCCCGCGGCGAAACCCTTGACGCTGGGCAGTCCTGACAAAACCTCAGGCGAGGTGAAAGTCGCGTGGGACTCCAACCACTTCGTGAAGGGACAGACCGACACCTACATCCCGTTCACTCTTCAGCTCGACAAGTCCGAGTTGCCAGCGGGTGCCGCGATCTGGGTTCGCATCGTCACTCCCGAGCAGGCCGCGTCGTTTGCGTCGATGGTGACGACGCCTGCCAAGCAGGGTGGGAACAATCGCAATCAGCCGCCCGCGCGGACGACCTTCGCCTGGGATAACGGAAGCTTCGTCGATGTTCCCGAAGGTGGTAAGCTGCAGCGCGCGATTCAGTTACGGCCCGGACAGTACGTGGCCTACATCGCTGTCAAAGAGAAGAGCGCCGCGGCCGCGGGCAATCAGCGTGGCAATGATCGCAATCGCAACGAGAAGAATGCACCTCCCGCGGCTGCGCCAGGAAAGGTCGGCTTGCTGCGACACGAGCTCACGGTGCCGGATTTCGGTCAGGGCGACCTCGTCACAAGCAGCGTCATCGTCGCGCGCTCGGTTGAGCAGGTGTCCGCGCCGCCGGCGGATCAGGAATCGAATCCATACGTCTTCGGCCCGATGCGCATTGTTCCGTCCCCGGACGGCAAGTTCGCAAAGGGCGCCGAGCTGAGTGTGATTTTCTGGATCTACGGTGCGCAGGCGGCCGCGAGTGGCAAGCCCGATGTGGAGATCGCTTACAACTTCTATCAGAAGATGGGAGACAGTGAGAAATACTTCAACAAGACCGCTCCGCAGCAGTTGAATGCGCAGACGCTTCCGCCGGAGTTCAGCGTGGCGGCAGGCCATCAGCTGCCAGGCAGTCTTGTGGTGCCGTTGGCCAGTTTCCCGGCTGCCGACTATCGGCTGGAGATCAAGGTTACGGATAAGGCGTCGGGTAAGTCGGTGACGCAGAACGTGAACTTCACCGTCCTGCCGGTGTAGGGACGCACGCGCGCACGCGGGGCACGGCACGCGAGCAGAAAGAGCACGACGATGATTTGGTACCGCTCGTGGTGTTTCGTGGGTGTACTGCTGTGCGCCTCGATCGCCGTGCCGGCCCACGCGCAGCTCGCCTCTCGTCCGCAACTCTCGTCCAACCAGGCGGTCGGTGCTGCGCTTCGCCACGGGGAACTTCGTGGCGTCGTGCAGGATGAAACGGGACAACCGATCGCCGGCGCCGTCGTGTCGGCAGTCGGATCGACGTCCGTTTTCGCGGTTTCAGGATCTGACGGACGCTTCACGTTCCGCAATTTGCCCGCCGGTCCTTATCTCGTTCGTGCGCACCTGGAGCAGTACCTTCCGGCACGCGGCCGCGTCGTGCAGGTCGTGCCGGACACCCAGAACGCCACAACCATCGCCTTGATGCGGCGTGCCGATGCGAAGTCCGCACCGACAGTGCTTGCAGCATCCGTCGGTGGTGACGAGCAGGAGCCAGCGGCACAGCCCGCCGAGCCTGAGCATGGTCACGACGAAGTCGCGTGGAGACTGCGTCATCTCAAACGCAGCGTGTTGAAAGAGAGCGACTACTCGATCGCCGAAGCTACTGGTGACGCGACGCTGTTCGGCGATTCACTGTCCGGTCTGAGTCGTGCCGTCGGTCATTCGGCGCGTCTGGCTTCGTCACTGTTTGACGATCTCTCGCTCAATGGACAGTTCAACCTGATGACGACGACGTCGTTCGATCGGCCGCAGGATCTGTTCTCGATGAACGTGGGTGTGCCCCGAAGCATTGCTTACGTCGCGCTCGAAGCACCGGGGTCGGCCGGCGATTGGATGATGCGCGGGAGCATTACCCAGGGTGATGTGTCGTCGTGGATTCTGGCCGGGTCCTATAGGCGGGATACGCAGGCTCGCCATGCTTACGAGGCAGGCGTGTCGTACGCGATGCAGCAGTATCTCGGCGGCAACGGTGAAGCGCTGGCCGCGATGCGGGATACCAGTCGCAACGTCGGCTCACTCTACGCGTTCGACTCGTGGACCGTCGCGCCAAGCGTGCGCATTGGTTATGGCGCCAAGTATGCGCGGTACGATTATCTCGTCGATCGCGGTTTGTGGAGTCCGCGCGCGAGCATTGCAATCAAGCCGTCGCAGCACGACAGCCTGACATTCCGCGCGACCGCATCGCATCGAGAGGTGGCACCAGGCGCCGAAGAGTTCCTGCCACCATCAATTGGTCCCTGGCTCCCACCGCAGCGAACGTTCGCACATGTCTCGCACGCAGCGTTCCGGCCTGAACGACACGATCAGATGGAATTGGCCGTCGAGCGCCAGTGGCCTGGGGACATCCTGATTGGTGTGCGTGCGTTTCGTCAGCGAGTCGAGGATCAGGTCGTCACATTGTTCGGCGTGTCGGTCAGTGACGCGGCGGCCGGCGTCGGACACTATCAGGTTGGGTCGGCGGGCGACTTCGACGCGATCGGTTGGGGCATCAGCGTCAGCCGGGTGGTGGGCGATCATGTGCGAGCGGCGGTGGACTACACCCAGG
>DATCXH010001218.1:0-6581 GCA_036565925.1 Vicinamibacterales bacterium | reverse complement strand
AGGCCAGGCGCGCACGCCGCTCGTCACCTACATCTCACTGCGTATGCCGAATCGTGGCGGTGCGGAGGGCGGCACGCCGGAGTTGTACTTCACCGACCCTGATGGTCTCGCGATACAGATTCAGGACGTGAAGTACTGCGGCGGAGGAGGACTTCTCGGCGAACTGTGTCCGCCGCTGCCGCCGCTGTAATTGCCGGCAGGTCGTAGTGTCCGGCTTCAGCCGGGCTCTTGTAGTGACCGCCTTCAGGCGGACTGATGTAGTGTCCCCCTTCAGGCGGACTGATGTAGTGTCCGCCTTCAGGCGGACTGATGTAGTGTCCGCCTTCAGGCGGACCTGACAATTGATGAAACCGCGTATCTCAGTGCTCACTGTCGGAGTCGACGACCTCGAACGTTCCGTGACCTTCTACCGCGACGGCCTCGGGCTCGAGACGCCGGGCATCATCGGACAGGAACACGAGCATGGCGCCGTTGCCTTCTTCGATCTCGAGGGAGGCCTCAAGCTCGCACTGTGGGCTCGCGACAATCTCGCACACGACTCCACGCTGCCCAAATCGCCGCCGAGCGCGACGGAGTTCTCATTGGGTCACAACGTACGGAGCACGCAAGAGGTCGACGCGGTGATGACGCAGGCCAAAGCCGCCGGCGCGACAATCGTCAAGGAGGCCGCCGACACGTTCTGGGGTGATTACGCCGGCTACTTCCAGGATCCAGACGGTCACTTGTGGGAAGTCGTCTGGAATCCCCAACTCCTGCCAAAGGACTGAGTCCTCCGCTTCGACCATCGAAGCCTCAACGGCCCGCTGCGTCGCCAGACACCGCTGGCTCTGCTTGTACCTGAATCGGCGGATCGCGATCCTCGTGACCACAATGCGAGCACGTCCACGCGTAGGTGTCGGGTAGCCGCCCCGGGTACGCCGACTGAGCTGGCAGGACGAAGAGGCTGTTATCGACGCGCTTGTAGACGGCCGTCATCTGTCCGCATTCACTACACGGCTTGACATCCCCGGGTTTAGGAACGGCATTCACTTCTGGCATCGGATACCTCCGGCCGTCAGGATCGCGTGCAAGACGTGGCGCAGTCCGAGGCACAACGCTTGCGACTGAGGACCGCATCACGTAGCGCCGAGGTGAATGTATGCGCTTCTCTCTTCTGGAACCCGAGTTCGGCTGGGGCGAAAAGGACGAGGCCGGACCACAGACTGAAGATTCCCGTGAGCGTGGATTCGTCCGCGACTACAAGCTGGACGAGAAGATGGGTCAGTCGGAGAGTCTTGACCTCGACGATGTCGGCGAAATCGCCGACGAGGGACCCGGTCGCCGAGGTTAGCGCGAACGATCAAGCCGGTTTCGTTTCGGTACTTCAGTCGAAGTTCGGAGACGTGTTTGCAGCCACGCGCCACTGTGAGGACATCACATGGCACGATTGCATGACCTCGAACAGCGGTTCGATGCGCTGTTCAACAAACTCACACAGTCGCCGGAGAAGGAGGCAATCTCCGTTCTCCACGGCATGATGCAGGAGCTCTGGCGCGAGGTGCACCGAGGCGCGCCAGCGCAGTCAGACCTCGCCGCCGCATCCCGAGCAGTTGGCACCGGCGCGTCGATGGATGAGATCACCGAGCTATATCGACACGCCCCGAAGATGGAAGGCGAGCGCGTGAGCACTGCGCTCGCGTCCGGAACGCGTGCACCGGAGTTCACGCTTCCAGATCCAAGTGGGCGACAGGTTCGCCTGTCGGACTTTCGGGGCACCAACGTCGTGCTGGTGTTCTATCCGCTCGATTGGAGTCCCGGTTGCAGCCAGCAGCTCGATCTCTATCAGCATGAACATGAGGAATTCGAGCGACGGAAGGTTGCCGTCCTCGGCATCTCGGTCGACAGTGTCTACAGCCACGGCGCCTGGGCGGCGGTGCGGGGGATCACGTTCCCGCTATTGTCGGACTTTCACCCGAAAGGTGACGTGGCTCGACGCTACCAGGTGTACCGCGAACAGGACGGTTTCTGCGATCGCGCGATCTACATCGTCGATGGGGAAGGCACGATCCGATATAGCCACGTGTCGCCGTTTCTCCATCACGTGCCCGACATCTACGAGTTGCTCGACGCGCTCGATCACGTGCATGCTCCGCACGGGGTGGAGAAGGGGCAGAAAGTCGGAGCTCCGTCATGATCGGCGCGACGCGTTGGTCCAACTATGGACGGCACCGGGCCACGCCCGACGTACCTATCGTCGTGTATGGCACGAGGTGGTGCGGCGCCACGCAACTCGTACGGCGTCATCTCGAACGGCTCGGTGTCCCGTACCGCTACATCGATCTCGAGCAGGATCCCGACGCGGTCAATCAACTCCGTTGGTGGACCGGTGGCTCGGCGAGTCATCCCACGGTCTACGTGAACGGCGAGGTCCTCGTCGAGCCAAGCCTCGCTGAGGTGAACGGCGCGCTGATGCGAAGCGGTTGGCACTGACGCGTCAACGGCTGCTGCTGCGCGCTACGTTGATCATGAGGCCTGCGCCAAACGTAAACGTCGGCGCATCCAATTCGGTTCCGTTGCGATTGGCGATGATCAGTCTGATCGGAAGGACGACCGAATACCTCGCGGTAAGCGGAGCCATGATGGTGCCGCCGATTGTCGGAGCGAGCCACACCGTGCTCGAAAACGTTCCATCACTTCCAGAGCCGTTGTTGGCGGAGAACATCGTCAATCGACTGCGAGTTGACACCAGCGACAGCCCACCCTCCAAGGCGACAAGGGAGCCGTTTGCACGCCCGAGGCGATAGCCGCCCAGGAATGATGCCGTCATGTCCCGGTGTTGAAAGACCACTTCGTACGGTGGGAAGAATGAATCCGTGGCGAGCATGCGCGTGGTCCTCGCCTGAGTCGAACTGATTTCGCCGCGGATTGTGAGACGGTCGATTGAGACGTTGACGCCGAACGCCCCACCCAGCGTTGGGGACGTGCCTGCCGTGACGCACGAATCATAAAGCGCGGTCTGACACGACTCCAACTGCACGCGCTGCAACAGCAGATTCGTCGCCGCGTAGAGGCTGGTCAACACCGGTCGAAGACCGGCATACAACTCTGCGACGTTGCTTTCGCGCTGCGTCGAAAAACCTGCCAGATTCGAGAACTTCTCGAGCGTGACGAACCGCTTCGTCTCTTCGACGCTGAGGCCGGCGTTGAATGCGACGCTCACACCGGCCGTCAACTCCTGCAAGTAGCTTCGAAACTCGCTGATGTCCGACGCGGTCCCTTCCTCGCCATTGCCCGTCAGCAGCGTATCGAACGTCAGTCCCTCGATGCGCTGCATCGACGCAATCGTGCTGCGAGGGTCGGATCCGATCGACGTCGGCAACGATCGAACGGAGACGAGGTCTGCGCCGAACAGCAGTCGCTCGTCCGGGAAATACACGGCCGTCATATCGGCTGCATGTGACGTCGGTGCGTAAATGAGTTCGACCGACTTACCGTTCAGGATCAGTATCCGGCGCGTGCGATAGGTGCTGTCGGGCGAGCGAACGTAGCTGTACAACTCTCCGGGCGTGACGTATCGATCCTCGTTGTGATCGTAAACCGCGAGGAGAGACGCGGACGTGGTGCCCGTGACCTCGTCGCGATCGAGTCTGCCGTCGCCGTTGCGATCGAGAGCGACCAGTGTCGCCGGGAGCCGCTCGGCGGCCCTGGCTCGTTCTCTCGAAAACGCTTCGTGCGCGACGTGTTCTGCCGTCTCGTCGAATGCGCCTCCGCCGCTCGCACGGTCGTAATGATGGTGCGTGTAGACCACATAGCGAACGGCTTGCTGCGGAAACCGATTCGCCAACTCCTGTTTGAGCCACGCCGACACACCGCGGCTCAAGGGGTCGACGACGATGATGCCGTCACCGGTCACGAAGAAGACGCTGACCTGCGATTCGGCAGTCACTCGATAGACGCCGCCGCGCACCTGCACAATCTGCCAGGCTGGATCCGGTGCCGATCGTTCCTGTGCGCCCGAGTTCGACGTCGCAACGATCAGCACGACGATAGCAAGTGCGGTCGCGCGTCGTGTCATGTTCACAAGAAGCGGGACGGAATGAGCGTGAGCGTGGACGTACCTTCGACCGACAGTAGAGTCGGGTTGTCCAGCATGTAGTACGTGAAGCGCAGTCGATACCTGGCGGGCGTAGGATGTGTGACGCGAAACGCGCTGAATCCCCAGCACTGTGAGCTATCCCTGCCCGCCGGGATGGAAAACCCGCCGACGGTGCCTTGCGGGTCGTAGAGGGTTCCGTCCGCCCCAATCGGCGTGAACTCCATGAGCGACAAGTGGACCGATACTCCCGACGGGTTACGAATCTGCGGGCACGCCTGGTATTGGTAGCCAATCGTTCCAGGACCGCTTGGGACGATTTCGACCGTGCCCGGGATGACAGTCATGGTGACGCGCGGCCGATTCGCGTCAACGGGGGTGGGCGATGCATCCGGCAGGTCACAGGAGACCGCACACACGAGCACGACGGTAAGGGCAAGTGCTCTCGATATCCGATGGGCGCGATGCATGCGTGAGGGCAAGGCGCCCTGCGTCGCTGCAAGAGCAGTGCTCGCCTTGACGTGCGCCCTTTTGTGCGGCCCCGTGAGCTTTCGCACCCTGATTGCTGCCGCTGAGACGAAGATCGTCTTGCGTGCGGCCGATTTCGAATCACAGGGTCGAAGCGGACGCGCGCGCGTCATAATGGCGGCCTTCCCTGGGCCGGGCCCAGGCGCTAGCCTGGAGGGGCATGTGAAGAGTCTCGTCACAATCGCGCTTGCCGTGCTGCTGGTGGTCTCGGTCTACGCGCAGGCGCAGCGCGGGAACGGACAGAACTTCTCCGGGGCGAAGCTGACGGAGCAGCCGACGACAAGCTGGCCGACCAACGGCGGCAATCTGTTCAACCAGCGCTATTCGCCGCTCAAAGCAATCAATCGCGAGAACGTCGCGCAGCTCAAAGGCGTGTGGCGTGCGCGGCTCAACGGCTCGGGCACCGCACCGCAGTATTCCGGTTTCGCCACACCGATCGTCGTGGACGGCGTCGCCTACATCAGCACCGGGGCCAACGACGTGTTCGCGCTGTCGCTCGATGGCGGCGACATTCTCTGGCAGTACGAGGCGAAGCTCGATCCCAACATCACCTCGGTGTGCTGCGGTTGGAACAACAAGGGCGTCGCGGTCAGTGACGACATGGTGTTCATCGGTCAGCTTGACGGCAAGCTCGTCGCGCTCGATCGATCGACCGGCAAGACTGCGTGGTCGATTCAGGCCGAGCGCTGGCAGGAGAACTTTTCGATCACGGCGGCGCCACTCTACGTGGACGGAAAGGTTCTCATCGGGTTTGCCGGCGGCGACCGCGGTACGCGCAGTCGCCTCAAAGCCTACGACGCGAAGGACGGCCGTCTGATCTGGACCTTCTATACGATCCCCGGTCCCGGTGAGCCAGGCCACGACACGTGGCCGAAGGACAACGACTCGTGGAAGTACGGAGGCGCGGCGATCTGGCAGACGCCGGCTGTCGATCTCGATCTCGGTCTCGTCTATTTCTCGACTGGCAACGCGGCACCCGACTACAACGGCGCCTTCCGCCCCGGCGACAACCTCTACGCCGCGTCGATGCTCGCAATCGAACTGAAGACGGGGAAGTATCGCTGGCACTTTCAGCAGGTGCATCACGACATTTGGGACTACGACGCAGTCAACCCGGTCGTCCTGATGGACGTCAACACTGGCGGTCGGACCCGCAAGGCGATCGTCGAAGTGGGGAAGACGGGATGGGCCTACATCCTCGATCGCGAGACGGGAAAACCGCTCATCGGGATCGACGAGAAGCCGGTGCCGCAGGAGCCGCGACAGAAGACCGCCGCCACACAGCCCTTCCCGCGCGGCGACTCGATCGTTCCGCAGTTCATCGAGATTGCACCCGAAGGTCACGCGCTCGTGAACGACGGCCGCATCTTCACACCGTTCGTCGGCGAGACCCCGACGCTCGTCGCGCCCGGCATTTGGGGCGGCGCAAGCTGGCCGCCCTCTTCATACGATCCCGTGCAGCAGCGGTTGTTCGTCTGTGCATCATCGGTGATCAATGGCTTCACCGGCGGCGGCGACGGGAAGTTCGTCGCCCCGATCGACGGCAACTCGTTTCTCGGCGGCGCGACGACGTTCACGCGCGTGGCGCGGACCGGCATCATCGCCGCGCTCGATGTGACGACAAACAAGCTGGCGTGGCGCTATCAGTGGCCGGAGCAGTGCTACAGCGGAACGCTGGCGACGGCCGGTGGGTTGCTGTTTGTCGGCCGCAGTGATGGTCGCCTGACCGCGCTCGATTCGGGAACGGGAAAGCCGTTATGGGAGTTTCAGACTGGCGCCGGCATGCATGCGCCGGTGACGACCTTCGAGCACAAGGGCAAGCAATACCTCCTCGCGTATTCGGCCGGCGCTGCGCTGCTCGGCTCGGCGCGCGGTGACAGTGTGTGGCTGTTCGGTCTCGAAGGAAAATTGCGACCGGCTCAACCGGGAACGCCGGTCTCACGCACCGCGACCGCTGCGCCGGCTCCGGCGCCCGTGGCGG
>DATCXH010001251.1:0-2288 GCA_036565925.1 Vicinamibacterales bacterium | reverse complement strand
GATATCGTGTGCTTCAGCCTGGACACGAAGAAGCTGTTCAAGCGCGTGCTGGAGCTGAAGCTGCCGTTCGATCAGCTCATCTACGAAGGCGGGCGCCAGTCGATCTGGGTGCACGTCTCGTTCGACCCGGACCGCGATCGCCGCACGATCATGACCGCCACGTTCCCGGAGGCGGGCGGCGTCGTCTACGAGAAAATGTCACGCCGCGCGGCGCTCAAGTTCTGACATGCGCTGCAACCCGGTAGCACTCCTGCTGCGTCCAACGGGGACTATGCGGCTCCTGTTGCTCATTGGCTGGCTGGCGTTCGCTGCGGAAGCGGCGGCATTGCCGTCCGACGGCGAGATTCAGCGGATCATCGAGGAACGGGTCCAGGCCATCGCCGGGCCCGAGGGCGGCATGGGGATCGTCGTCGGCGTGCTCGACGAAAAGGGACCGCGCGTCATCGCCTATGGCGATACCGGCGGAGCGGACCGACGCCCGCTGACCGGGCAGACCGTGTTCGAGATCGGGTCGGTGACGAAGGTGTTCACCGCGCTGCTGCTCGCAGACATGGTCCGGACGCGGGACATGAAGTTGACCGATCCTGCAGCGAAGTACTTGCCCAAGGGCACGAAGCTGCCTGAGCGCGACGGTCGCGTGATTACGCTGGTCGATCTCGCGACGCACACGTCCGGCCTGCCGTTCATGCCTGACAACCTCGGGTCGCCCCAATCGACGGAGGATCTGTATCGTTTCATTGCTGCTCAAACGCTGGCGCATGACATCGGCTCCGAGTGGGATTACTCGAACCTTGACTACTGGCTCTTGCAGGAAGCCATCGCCGCACGCAGTCGCGCGGACTTCGAGCAGGTGATGCAGAAGCGAGTGATCGGACCGCTCGGGTTGCACAGCACGGCCATCACGTTGTCGCCGGAGTTACAGGCACGTCTTGCGATCGGTCACGATGCCACGTTGCAGCCGGCTCCGCTGATCGCCTCCCTCCCGGTCTTCAATCTCATGCAAGGGGCTGGCGGCATGCTCTCGACCGCCGACGATCTGCTGAAGTTCCTCGGCGTGGCGATGGACTACGAGGACTCGAAGCTCGAGCCCAGCATGGCAAGGCTCCTGCAGACGCGACGGCCGGCCGGCAAAAATGAGCAGGCGCTGGGATGGCTCGTCACAGGTGCCGGCGCAGAGGCCATCGTGTTCCATGACGGCGGCACCTTTGGTTCTTCGAGCGCACTGGCCTGGCAGCCGCAGAAACGCAGAGGCGTCGTGGTGCTCATGAATCAGGTGGGTAACGTCGGCGACATCGCGCGTCACCTGTTGCAGCCGAGCCTGCCGCTCGAACAGCCGATACGTGCGCGCCACACGGAGATCACGCTCGACGCAGCGACTCTGGATAGATACGCGGGGCGTTATGAGCTTCAGGACGAAGGGGTCACCACGATCGGCCGCGACGGCGCGCTGCTCACGATCGAGCTCCCCGCGAGCTGGGGTTTGCCGAAGCTGAAGCTGCACGCCGAAGGTCAACGCGAATTCTTCGCGACCGAGCTGCCGCTGCGCGTGAAGTTCGAGGTCGATGCAAACAATCGCGTGACGACAATGATCGTCTATCCCCCGCGCGGACAGCGACCGCTCTCGTGGGTCAGGCTTTAGCCTGACTGCGGCAAAACTCTGCCGTCGCATCGTCCGCCGGAAACATGCACTCGATCCGCAACTCGTCCAGCGTGACGTCGTGTGGCGTGCCGAACGTCGTGATCGCGGAGAAGAATCGCAGCTCCAGGTCGGCGTTGCCGAACACCGTGTTCATCAAGGGCTGCGGCGCCGAGCCCGGTTCGCGCACGCGCCATCGCTCGGGAACGTCGGGATAAGCCAGCACCTCGTCCAGCAAAGCGCGCGCCCTCGTGTCGGTCGGCGCGACTGCGACCTGGTTGTGCAGGTGACGGATGATGTCGATCGCGCATTCTTCCCAGTTGCGGATCACGCTGCGCATGTCGTTGGGATCGAAGATCTGCCGCAGGACGTTGCCGTGACGCGTCCCGCCCGGAAGCAGCGCGTTGAAGATCCGCACCGTCGCGTCGTTCGTCAGCAGCATGTCCCAGTGCCGGTTCGTGACGATCGCCGGGTACGGCTCCTGGTGCTGGAGGATGAACTCGATCGCGCGGCGGACCGGCGCCATCTCCGGCGTCGTCAGCTCCGTCTCGCGGTAACGCGGCGCGAAACCCGCTGCGACCAGCAAAGCATTCCTCTCGCGCAACGGCATCTCCAGTGCCTCCGCCAGTCGCGCGATCATGTCGCGGCTCCG
>DATCXH010001201.1:0-10702 GCA_036565925.1 Vicinamibacterales bacterium | reverse complement strand
CCGATCGTTCGTCCCGCCGTGGCGGGCAGCCACGCGCGGTCCGCGCGTGCGGCAGGACTCGCCGCCGAACCGGACCTGGCGTGGCCGTTCGTGATCGTCCTGGTGTATTTCTTCGTCGACTTCGCTCGCCCACAGAGTTGGTTGCCGCCTCTCGGACTGCTGAAGCCTGGGGTCATCGCACTTGGTGGCGGTCTGCTGACACTCCTTGCCAGACGCGAGCTGTTGTACTTCCCCACCCGCGCCAAGCTCATGGGAGCATTCCTGGTGCTGATGGCGATCGGGACGCCGTTCGCAACCAATCGCTACTGGGCCTTCCTGGCCACTAAGGACTTCGCGTTGTTTCTCTTCGGAGCCGTGGTTCCGTTGATGAGCTTTGTGAATACCTACGGCCGTCTCCAAAGACTGATCAGTGCCGTGATCCTGATCCACGTTCCACTGGCGCTCTACGGGATCACGCATAGCGGCTTTGGTATCGGTTCCTTTCTCGGCGACGAGAACGACTTCTGTCTCGCGGTCAACATCATCGTCCCCTACGTGTTCTTCTCGTTCTATTTCAATCAGGGCGGACTGCGTCGTTTCTCGTTGCTGATGATTCTCGGCCTGCTGCTGCTCGCAATCACCTCGACGCTCTCGCGCGGAGGTTTTCTCGGACTGATCGCTGTCGGCGTCTACTGCTGGATGGCGTCGTCGCGGAAGCTGGCCTCGCTGCTGCTGATTGCGGTCGTCTCGCTTCCTGTGCTGGCCCTCGTTCCACAGTCGTATTGGAACGAAATGAAGACCATCCAGACCTCAACCGAGAACGACGACACCGGTGCGCAGCGGCTGTACTACTGGAACATCGCGTGGGAGATGTTCAAGGACCACCCGATTGTCGGTGTCGGGCCGACGAACTATCAGTACAACTCGTTCGAGTACGAATCGCCCGATCAGCAGGCTAAGGGGTTGAACGTGTGGGGCCGCGCCGCACACTCCTTGTATTTCACGTTGTTGGCCGAGCTGGGCATCGTCGGCGTCGTCATCGTGGTGTCGCTCGTGATTTTCAACTTCCGCGAGAATCGAGCGGTCCGCCGACTCTACAAGACGCTACACGCCAGTGGGACAACGCCTCCGGAGCGATTGCAACAGTTCTACATTCTCAATGTACTTACCCGAGCCAACGACGCCGCTATGGTCGCCTATCTGGTGACCGGCGCGTTCCTCTCCGTGCTCTATTACCCACACTTCTGGCTACAGATTGGTATTGGTATCGCCATCAAGCGCGCGGCCGACAATCTGATGGCGGTAGAGTGCGTCCCCGTGCAGCCGCCCGCTCCTCCGGTGCGCGCGTGGTCACCGCGACCCGCCCGAACGTGAGTGTGGTCGGGATCGCAGGTCCCTTCTGATGAATCGTCTGCCGGCGCGTGAGCACCTGCGCTCTGCGTACGCACAGGTGCTGCAGGGCATTGGCGTCGTGGACCGCTCGCGCCGCGCCCTGCGCAACCGCTCACTGGTGCTCATGTATCACCGCGTGCTGGCCGAACACGAACTGTCTCCAGAGATCAAGCCAGGTATGTACGTGACGTCTCATGCGTTCGAACGTCACCTCGCGTATCTGGCTGACAACCATGACGTGGTGGGGCTCGACGATTTGCACGAATGGTTACACGGACGCCGGCAGTATTCGCGCATCCCATGCGTCATCACCTTCGACGATGGCTGGGTCGACAACTACACGAATGCGTTCCCGTTGCTGAAGAAGTACGGGTTGTCGGCAACGATCTTTCTCATCACCGATGAGATCGGTACTCCCGGCATGCTCACGTGGGCCCAGGTGCGCGAAATGGAAGCAGCCGGTATCGATTTCGGCTCGCACACCGCCACGCATCCGGTCCTGACGACAACGGATGAACCACGGACACGCGACGAGCTCACGCGATCGCGAGAGCGTTTGCAGCGGGAGCTTCGGCGCCCGAGCCGGTGGTTCTGCTATCCCAAGGGTGCATACAACGACCAGGCGCTCAGGATCGCGCGCGAGCTCTATGTCGGCGCCCTCAGCACGCGCGAGGGCCCGGTCGCACCTGGAGACGATCTGCATCATCTCCGCCGAATAGGCATCCACAACGACGTGACGCGCACGACGGCGCTGTTTGCCTGCCGGCTTGTGTCACTCGTGTGATGCGCATACTCCTCACCGACGGCGATCAGCGCTCAACGTTGGCCGCGGTGCGTGCGTTGGGGCGAGCAGGCTACGAGGTCTACGTCGCGGAGTCTTCGGCCGGCAGCCTCGCGTCACGATCGCGGCAGTGTCGTGGCACGGTTGTGTATCCGTCACCCTATGACAATGAGTCGGGTTTCGTCGAGGCTCTCGTCGGGGCGGCGACGCGGCTTGATCTCCAGTTCGTTCTGCCGATGACCGACATCACCAGCGCGGTGCTCGCGGAACGTCGCGAGGCGTTCGCCCCGCGGGTGCGTGTTGCGGTGCCGGACGCCGACACATTCTGGCAGGCGTCTGATAAGAACGCATTGCATCGCCGGGCCGAGCAGCTCGGAGTACTGACGCCGACAGCGCACTACGTCGAGCGCGGCGAGTTGCCGGACCTGACAGGCATTCCCGTACCGTGTGTGATCAAGCCGGCGCGTTCGCGTGTGCGCACGGCGAGCGGTTGGGTCAAGACGGCGGTTCTGCGAGCCGATTCCGTGGACGAGGCCGCATCGCTTCTGAATAGCCGCCCGGAATTGCGCTACGGATGCATGATCCAGCGCGTCGTTGAGGGCGATGGTGTCGGCCTCTTCGCGCTCTGCGATCGGGGCGAGCCGCGTCTGCTCTTTGCGCATCGCCGTCTGCGGGAGAAGCCGCCGTGGGGCGGTGTCAGCGTCCTGCGCGAGGCGGTGGCGATCGATCCGGTGGCCGCTGACTATGCGACGCGCCTGCTTCGTGCGTTGGGCTGGCACGGCGTGGCGATGGTGGAGTTCAAGCGCGATCGTGTGACTGGCGTGCCGATCCTGATGGAGGTCAACGCGAGGTTCTGGGGCTCATTGCAGCTGGCGATCGATGCGGGCGTGAACTTCCCAGTCGAAGCTGTGAAGCTGTGGCTCGGGGAACCGGTCGGGACGCAGACCGCGTACCATGTGGGGGTACGGTCGCGATGGCTGCTGGGCGATCTCGATCATCTGCTGTTGCGAATGTTCGGGAAGGGACCGGCGCCTCCCGACGCTCCGGCGCTCCCGGCATTGCTATTCGATTTCTGCCGTTTTCTGCGTCGCGACACCCGCTTCGAAGTCGAGTCGTGGAGCGATCCAGGTCCATCGCTCTATGAGATCCGCACGTATGCCAGCAACCTATTCCGAACGCTCGGTCGAGCCAGTCACTGAGCGTCCGGCGCACGCAGCTGCAGATCAGCAGCCGGCGCGGCTGCTGTACCTGCGAGACACGCTCACCGTGTGCGGTCCTGGCAAGACCATTCTGAATACCTGGAAGACTATCGATCGGAATCGGTATCAGCTGACCATCGTCGCCACCCGTCCCGAACCTGGTGGCCGCAACGCGCTGATCGATGCCGCCCTCGCGCAGCACGCGACAGCGATCCCGATGCCGATCGGACGTGGGATTGACTTGATCGCCGTGGCGCGGGTGGTTCGGCTGCTCCGCGAGCATCGCATCGACGTCCTCCAGACACACGATGCGCAGACGCGCCGCATTGGCGTGATTGCCGCGGCGCTGACCGGCGTGCGGCACATCACGTCCGTGCACGGCTGGATTTTCAACGATCGGAAGGAGCGTGCGGCGAAGTGGCTTGATGCGAGACTCATTCGGCAGGCGGACGCGGTTATCGCGGTGTCCGATCGCCTGAAGCAGGAGCTCGAAGCCGCGGGCGTACCGCCGCAGCGGATCACCGTGCTGCGCAATGCCATTCTGCTTCGCGACTATGCGGTCGCCGGCACAGCCTCGTCGGTGCGCAGGGAGTTCGGCATCCGCGAGGACCAGCCAGTGATCTCAATCGTCGGGCGACTCAGTCTGGAGAAGGGCCACGAGACATTTCTTCAGGCCGCGTCCACGATCGCGAAATCACATCCCGATCTCCGCTGTCTCATCGTCGGCGACGGCCCGCTGGAGCCCACGCTGCGACAACGTGTGCGGGAGCTCGGCCTGACAGCGCAGGTGGTGTTCACAGGTCATCGCAGTCCATTGGCCGATATCTATGCGGCGACCGATGTGCTGGTGATCAGCTCGTTGACCGAGGGCATTCCCAACGTGCTGCTCGAGGCGTTTGCGCACGGCAAGCCTGCTGTGGCGACGTCGGTTGGAGGAGTCCCCGAAGTGCTCGAGGAGGGTCGCACCGGATGGCTCGTAGACGTCGGCGATCACCAGGCGATTGCCAGACATGTGGTGCGTCTGCTGGATGCGCCGGAACTCAGGGCCCAGATGGGTGCCACGGCGCGGGCGACCATCGAGCAGCAATTCAGTTTCGAGAACCGGACGAAGGCGTTGGAGTCGCTGTACGACCGGATCACCGATGCACGTTGAGCCGTCGATCTCCGTGATCATTCCCGCGCACAACGATGGGAAACATCTATCGCGGCTGTTGCCGGCTTTGGTGCGCGGCTTTGCCACCCACCGCATCGTGGCGCAGGTCATTGTCGTCGCCAATGGCGGCGTTCAGGACGGCACGCCGCGCATTTGCGCCGAACATGGCGCCACCTGTCTTGCGTACGATCACTCGCTCACGCCCGCTGCCGCGCGCAACATCGGCGCCGCATCGGCAGTGGGCAGCTGGCTCGCGTTCCTCGATGCCGATGTCGAGCCGATCGATATCTGGTTTGCGACTGTGCGACGACTTATGGATTCGGGTGATGCGCAACTCGCTGCCGGATGGGAAGTGCTTGTCCCAACCGATGCCGGATGGCTGTCCATTGCGTGGCAACACGTGCGAATGGCGGCTGCGCGTACCCAGCGCTACATCAACACCGGTAATCTGCTGATCGCCCGGCCACTCTTCGAGAAGGCCGGTGGTTTCGATGCCGAGCGTGTGGCCGGAGAGGATGCCGAGTTCGGGGAGCGGATTCTCGCCGTTGACGGGAAGCAGATCTTCGATCCGGGGCTCGCCGCACTGCATCATGGAGAGCCGCGCGGTGTCGCCGACTTCTTCCGTCGTCAGCTGTTTCATGCCGAACCGCTGCGTGAAGTGCTGAGGGCGATCGGTTCGCCGCTGAATGTGGCCATCGCGGCGATTCTCGTGACGACGATCCTCGGCTGCGTGAGCGTGTTGGTCCTGTGGCCTTCTGCACGTGGCTACGCGGTGCTGATGGCCATGCTTGGCCCCGGTGTCCTACTGCTCGCCGCGGTGGCCAAGGCCGCCGCTGGCTGGCGATCATCGATACCGTTACCGGAGTTCGGCCGTATGGTCGCGGCATCCGCCGTGATGCTCGCGGCGCGGACCGTGGGAACCGTCTGGCAACTGCGCACCTGGCGCTCGTAGGACGACAAAATGAAATGCGTGTGCGGCACCGACATGCGTCTACTTCAACACAACATCCATCTCTGCTCGTCCTGCGGGCGTGCCAGATGGGGTGACACGAACATCCCTTTCGGCGTCATCATCTTGATTGCCGTGGTGACAGTTGTGCTGCTGATCGTCCTTGGGATCGTCGGGAACGAGGGCGCGCAGTTCCGCGGCTAGAGTCTAACGTCAGCAATAGAACACTGTGCTGATTCGCAATATCTTCTCGAACTGGGCGAGCGTCGCCATCAATCTGGCGGTCGCCTTTCTGCTGTCACCGTTCCTGGTGCATTCGCTCGGCGACAGTGCATACGGCCTTTGGGTGCTGGTGCTGTCGGTCACTGGCTACATGGGACTTCTCGATACCGGCTTGCGGGTATCGATCGTCAAGCACACGGCCGAGTGCAACGCCCGTGGCGACACGGAAGAACTGAATCGGGTTCTTCATACCGGCCTGACGCTGTACGGGAGTCTCAGTCTCATCGTGGTGCTGCTGTCGTTCGTGGCATCGATGTATTTCGACAGCATCTTTACCGTGCCCGCGACGGACGTCTCGACCGGTCGGCTGCTGGTGATCATCGCGGGCATCAACGTCGCACTCAGCCTCCCTCTGGGCGTACTCGGCGGTCTACTCGCGGGTCTTCAGCGATACGACCTGCTCAACGTGGCATCGGTGATCGTGCTTCTCGCGCGCACAGCGCTGGTGGTTGCCGCGGTGAGCACCGGTTTTGGTGTGGTTGCGCTTGGGTGGATTCACGTCGCGTCGCAGGTACTGACGGCCGTCGTGTTCCTGCGAATGGCCAAGCTGCAGTTTCCCGCCCTCGATCTCGGCTTCCACCGCTTCCGTGGGTTCAATCGCGCGACGATGCGAGGTTTGTACGCATACAGCGGCTACATCGTCCTGAACAACGTGGCGATGTTTCTGATGTTCTACAGCGGGGAAGTGCTGATCGGCATGTTCATCGGAACGGCCGCAGTGACCTCGTACGCGATTGCACGAAGTCTCGTTCAGTACTTATCGACGATCGTCGGCTCGATGACGCAGGTATTCCATCCATACGCCAGCGATCAACACGAGCGGGGTAATGCGGCGGCACTTCGCGATGTACTGGTGGTTGGCACCAAGACATCTCTCCTGATCACGTTGCCGGTGGGCGTTGCGTTGCTGATCGTCGGACCAACGTTCGTCGGCTTGTGGATGGGACCGCAGTATGGGCGCTCGGCTGGAATGATGCTCGCGGTGTTGACACTGGCGCAGGTGGTCTGGCTCTCGCAATCCACGGCCGGCAACGTCCTGTTGGGTATCGGCAAACATCGCGTCATTGCGATTGGTACGCTCGCTGCCGGTGTCGGGGCAATCGTAGCGTCCCTCGCCCTCGTCCCCGCATTTGGTAGCGAAGGTGTCGCTGCCGGACCACTTCTGCCGATTCTCGTCTGGGCCGCGGTGCTGCCGGTGACGACGGCCCGCGCCGTCAACATGACGCTAGGCGATTACTTCAAGCATGCCTACGCCGGACCGCTGGCTGCGGTGGTGCCCTTTGCCGCCGTGCTGTTCTGGGTGTCGCGCACGTGGCCAGCGTCGAACCTCCTGACGTTCGCCCTGCAGGTCACGATCTGCCTGACGACGTTCGTGCCCGCAGCATACTTTCTCGCGTTCGGCCAGGCCGAGCGTCAGCGCTGGATCGCGCGGGTGCGTGCCATGCGACAGGTTCCCGAACCGGCCAGCGTCGGTCCGCGTGATGTGATTCGATGAGCGCGGAGCCGAGTCAGTCGCTGCCATTTCGAGTAATAAGTCAGCAGCTTCGCCAGGCGGCAGCTTTTGTGTGGCGTCGCACGCGGAGCGCGGTCGAGGGATCGTTGCATCCCTGGCGCCGCCGCCGCGCGCTGGAGCAGATTGCCCGAGTGCAACCACGCAGTGTCCTGATGGTGTGCCTGGGCAACATTTGTCGCAGCCCGTACGCGGCGACCGCGTTGGCGAGCAGTTTGAACGGGCGAAAACTGCAGGTGACCTCAGGCGGCTTTATTGGCCCCGATCGCGCGTCCCCTACGCATGCGCAAAAGGCCGCCGCGGCGTTGGGCGTAGACCTCTCGGCACATCGCTCTCGCGTCGTGAACGAGGCAATCCTGGATGCTCACGAGCTTGTGGTGGTGATGGAACCATCACAGGGGCGAACGCTCTCTCGTCAGCATGGCGTGCCTGCGGATCGCATTCTCGTACTCGGCGATCTCGATCCGGAGCCGATCCCATCACGGACGATCCCTGACCCGTACGGGAAATCAGAAGCGACGTTCCTCGAGTGCTATCGGCGTATCAATCGCTGTATCGACACGCTTCGGGGCGCGTTGTCCGCTCGCAATTAAATCCAGCCCTTCCACCAGTAGTAGACCAGCCCGCCATATTCGTGCATCAACGTGCCGACGCGCTCGACGCGCAGCGGCGCCGTCGCGCCGCCAACCTTCCAGAGCAGCGTTTGCGCAGGCGCGACGGTCAAGCCCTGTTTGCGAAACGCAAGTGATGCGCGCTTCACGTGGCTCGCATCGGTGATCAACACGAGTCGTGTCCAGCCACGCGCGCGCGCCAATGCGGCGACGTGCACAGCGCTCTCGTGAGTGTTGTTCGATTGATCGTCGACGGTGATCGAGTCGTGAGGTACGCCGCCTCTCGTCATCAGATGCAGCATCGGTTGCAGCGCGGAGCCAGGGCGCGCGGCGGTCGGCGCGGCACCCGTGAGGACAACAATCGGGGCGATGCGCTGGTGAAACAGTTCAACAGCGAGCAACGATCGGTTCACGCCGGATTCGTTGAGCGTGCCGTCATCGAAGGCCCACGCCTCGAGTACCACGATGGCATCAGCGGGATGTGGCAGCGGCGCCGCCGGCACATAGAGCGGTTGCGCGCTCCACTCGGTGAGAGGCGTGTAGAGAATCAGCGCGAGTGCGACACCGTGGATGGTGGCGAGCAGCACGAGCACCCGAACCCAGCGCGGGCCGCGCGATGCGTGTTGCGTGAAGCTTGAAAGCGCCACCTGCGTCACATCATATTTCGTGTTGCGGAGGGCCGTACAAAAACGCGAAGGGCTGCGCGAACGCAGCCCTTCAGTCGTTGTTCACGAGACTCGCCGGTCTGGCGAGCGATTGTGGCTACGAGCCGACGATGCGAACGTTGCTCGGAGCGGTCGGCGCCGAGGAGCCGCTGCTGCCACCCGAACCCGACGTACCGCCAATCCAACCCTGCGTACTCACGGCGACTGAGTCGAACCACGTTTGCATCGTGAGGCCGAGGCTCGAGGGGTAGCTGTACGCGTTGTAGGTTGTGTCCAGCTTGATGTAGGACACATTCGCGCCGGTATTCAGGTTGGAGATGCTCCCTCCGCGTCCCGCTTCGGCCGTGAGATTGAGCAATCGTCCATCGAGCTTCGCCTGGACAGATCCGTTCGGACCCGACACGATGCGGATCTCACAGAGGTGCCAGACACCCGGGGCCATGTCCGTCGTCGGATCCGAAAACACGGTGTCGGATGGAATCACGTGGATCGCCACTCGGCCCGTACCGCCGTTTCCGTTGCCGCGAACGTTGAAGTACACGTCCTGTGAGTACGACCCGTCGCCAAAGATAGCGATCTTGTGGTCGCTGCTCGCCCAACGCCAGTTGTTCGAGTATTTGACATACCAGCGCGCGTAGGTGGTGCTTCGGGCGCCGCCAAGACTCTGAATGATTCGGAAGTCGGGACCGTTCTGCGTGCCGTCGGGACGGAAGTTGACCTGCAGCGACCGGTTGCCGTCGTGCCTCTCCGCCGACGTTACTTCCGCGACCACCGGCGAGGTGCACGTGGAACTCGGACCGTAGTCATCCCACGCAGACCCGTCGAGCAGAATTTGCAGACCGCATCCGAGCGACGTCTGGCTCTCCCATCCGTTCTCGAAGATGAGAGCGACGGATTGGGCGTTCAGATTAATGCTGGATGCACCGAGAAACCCAACACCCAGTACAATCGCAGCACGCCGTAGATTCTTCAAAATCATTTTGGTTGAACTCCGGGAAACCTTGGAACAGCGAGCCACACTTTGCGCTCGCCTAGTGCCCATTAAGAGTAGCAACCGGCATACCACCCAGATGTGTAATCGCGCGGTCACGACCGACATCGCTCTAACTCGTTGCCCAGCTTATACCTCTGGCCATGAAAAAGTCGCGAGCAGGATTTCGATTCGGCGGAATGCCGCTATCGGAGCGCCAATTTGGCGTCGGACTTCGTGTGTCAATTACACGTGTGTCGGGTTCGAAAGCGATTCGGTCGGTCGTCGGTGTGGCCGCATGAAGTTTCGTGCACCTGCCCATTCCCCCTATGTCCTTGACAGCCGAATACGCCGCACCATACGCTGCATTTTCTCCCTCGCTTCACTGGCCGAGGCCGACCCCTGGTGACAATGGATTGGAACAAGGCCTTCAGGCGAACGCTGGAAGACCCGCGGCTCGCCTTTGATACCGCCCGCGGGTTGTTGCGCGGACATTACTACCGCCTGAAATTCCGGCTGCTTGGACGGCAGGTCGTCATCGGCCGCTTCTTTCGGGTGATCGGCCCTCTCGATATCCGCGGTCCCGGCAGAGTTGAGTTCGGTGACTATTGCACTGTCTACTCATCTCGTTTGAGGCCGACGACCCCCTACACCCACTCGCCGTCCGCAGTTATACGGTTTGGTAATAGGGTGATGCTGACGCGTACACGACTGGGCTGCGAGAACCGGATCGAGGTCGCCGATGATGCCGGCCTCGCAGAAGCCTGGATAATGGACTCGGATTTCCACGCGGTTGAGCCGTCGGCTGAGGGACCGCGCTATAACACGAAGGGTCGGTCGAAGCCCGTCTTCATAGGTCCGAACGCGTGGATAGGCGCAGGGTCGATGGTACTGAAGGGCGTGCGCGTTGGCGCTAACTCCATCGTTGGTGCCGGTGCTGTGGTTGCGTCTAACGTTCCACCGGATACGGTTGTGTTTGGCAATCCGGCCCGCGTGGTGTGGCGGCTGCGCCGCGCGCCCTCGCAGGCCACAAGCGAGCAGGCAGCTCCATCCTCCACTGCAACGCCCTAGACGACGAACGGATTCGCATGGATTTCGGCTTTACCGACGAGCAGAAGCAACTGCGTGAAGCTGTCATCGCCTTCGCGCGTCAGACCCTCAACCACGATTTCGACGCGCGAGAGAAGGCCGGCGAGTTTTCCCGGCAGTTA
>DATCXH010000410.1:0-2591 GCA_036565925.1 Vicinamibacterales bacterium | reverse complement strand
GCACTTCAGGTCGATTCTGATCGTGACGCTTCCGCTGCCGCTGGCCGTGTTGATGTCGTTCCTCGGCATGTATTACGCCGGCATCTCGTCGAACATCATGAGCCTCGCCGGCATCGCGATCGCGATCGGAGTGCTCGTCGATGCGGGCATCGTGGTCACGGAGAACGCGTTCAGGACAGTCGAGACGCGCGGCATCGATCCACGCGACCGGGGTCAGGTGTTCAACGCGGTGCGTGAGTCCACGCGGCTGGTCGGCCGGCCAGTTTTCTTCTCGATGACGATCATCCTGCTCGCCTTCATTCCGGTGTTCGCACTGACCGGACAAGAGGGCAAGCTGTTCCACCCGCTGGCATTCACCAAGACGTTCGCGGTGCTGGCGGCGACGGTGATCGCCGTCACGCTGGTGCCTGTGCTCTGCACCATCCTCCTCGGCGGTAAGGTCCACGCCGAAGATGCCAACCCGGTCATGCGTGGACTGCGCTCGATGTACAAGCCGGTGCTCCTGACGGCGCTCGCACATCGGGGGCTGACGCTCACCGCAGCGGCGCTGCTGCTGGCTGGAGCGCTCCTGCTCGCCAGGAACATCGGCAGCGAGTTCATGCCTGCGCTGAACGAAGGCGATCTGATGTTCATGCCGATCGCCGATCCGAGCATCTCGCTCGAAGAGAACACCACGATTGCCGCGCGCCAGAACGCCGCGCTGATGAAATTTCCCGAGGTTGCGTACGTCGTCGCGAAAGTCGCGCGCGCCGACACCTCGACCGATCCAGCGCCGCTCAACATGACCGAGACGATCGTGCACCTCAAGCCGCGCGATCAATGGCGGCCAGGCATTTCACTCGACCGGTTGCGCGCCGAGATGAGCAGCGCCGCACAGTTGCCCGGCGTCTCCAACATCTGGACGATGCCAATCATCAACCGGATCGATATGCTCACCACGGGACTCCGGTCGGAGGTAGGCGTGAAGATCTACGGGAACGATCTCGCCACGCTCGAGAACCTCGCCCGACAGGTCGCCGACGTGGTGCGCCATGTTCCCGGCGCGGCAAACGTCTATCCAGAGCAGGTCACCAGCGGTCAATATTTGAATATCTCCATCGATCGGGCCGCTGCCGCACGGTACGGTGTCAACGTCGGCGACGTGCAGCAGGTGATCGAGACCGCGATCGGCGAATCGACGCTGACCACGACGATCGAGGGACGCCAGCGCTTTCCAGTGCGCGTGCGGTATGCGCCACAGTTCCGCACCGATCCCGAGGCACTGGGACGTGTCGTGGTGTCGGCGCCCGGCGGTGCGTCCGTGCCGCTCAGCCAACTCGCAACGATCGAGCACTCGCGCGGACCCGCGATGATCTCTTCGGAAAACGGACTGCTGCTGGCAACTGTACTGCTCAACGTGCAGGGTCGCGACCCTGGTGGGTTCGTCGATGACGCTCGCGCGGCAGTGTCGCGTCAGATTCGGCTGCCTGCGGGCCATTACGTCAGTTGGAGCGGCCGTTGGGAAAACCAGGAGCGTGCCCGATCGCGACTGCAGATCGTGCTGCCGCTCGTATTGCTGGTCATCTTCGTCCTGCTCTACTTCACGTATCACTCGGCGCTCGAGGCAGCCCACGTGCTGCTTGCCGTTCCATTCGCGCTGACCGGCGGTCTCTATCTCGTCTGGCTGCTCGGCTACAACTTCTCGGTCGCCGTGTGGGTCGGGTTCATCGCGCTGTTCGGCACTGCAGTGCAGACGGGTGTCGTGATGGTCATCTACCTCGAGGAGGCTGTCGAACGAAAGCGGCGTGCGCTCGCTGGTGTGTTGACGCGAACCGCGCTTCGAGATGCGGTCATCGAAGGCGCGCTGCTGCGCCTGCGGCCAAAGGTCATGACGGTCGCGACCGTCGTCGCAGGCCTGCTGCCGATCATGTGGAGCACCCGCGCGGGGGCCGAAGTAATGAAACCACTCGCCACGCCGGTTCTCGGCGGCATGGCCTCATCGCTGCTGCACGTGCTGGTGGTCACTCCGGTCATCTTCTTCTGGATTCAGGAGCGGCGACTCAGACTGCAGAGGGAGCCACTGCCGGAGACGGAGAGCCCTTCGGCGAATCGGCGACGCGTCCTCATCGCCGCGGGCGCATTGGTGCTGCTCGCCTCGGTCACAGCGATCACCTGGCGTGCTGCCACCGGAGATCGCCCGGACGTGACACCACGAACGACAGACACCGTCATACAAACCGTCCGCGCCGGCAATCTCGACGTCGTCGTATTGTCCGAATCGGGCGCGCTCCGAACCGGCCGCAACGCTTTCGCTATCGAATTCAGACGTGCGGGCACTGAGACGCTCGTCGATGCCGGACGCGTGCGCGCCAGCGCCAACATGACAATGCCCGGCATGGTGATGTCGGGAAACCTGCAGGTCATCCCGAGCGGAGTCGCGGGCCGTTATGCGGCGACGGCGGAGTTCGGCATGGCTGGCAGCTGGCCGATGACCGTCGAGTGGGATGGGCCAGCCGGCAAGGGCTCGGTGAGTTTCCAGGGAGGCGTGCAATGAACGTGCGGATCAGAGTGGGTCTCGCGATGCTCGCGATGCTCATTTCCACAGCGGCGGG
>DATCXH010000181.1:0-7228 GCA_036565925.1 Vicinamibacterales bacterium | reverse complement strand
TTCCCCTCGGCCCTGATATTCGAAAAGGCCGACACCAAGTCGAAGGTGTTGAAGCAATTGCTGTGGGGCGACTGGGTGCAGATGACGGGCAACGCCCAGGGAAGCTTCAGGCCTGTGCACGCGCGCGGCTGCAATGGCTTCATGACGTCAGCCAGCCTGCAGAGCGAACGCCTGCTCGAAATGGTGTTCGTCGACATCGGCCAGGGCGACGGCTGTCTGATGATTACGCCGGACGACAAGATGTTCCTGATCGATGCCGGCGCCGGCGATAACATGCTGCGCTTCCTGCGATGGCGCTTTCGCGGTTTCGCGAAGCGGCTCGACTTCGAGGCCGCGATTCTTTCGCATTCAGATCTCGATCACTACGGCGGCTTCCAGGGTCTGTTTGATCAGCCGAACCTTTTCTTCAGGAACGTCTATACGAACGGCTTCATGGAACGGAAGACTGCGAGCGATACCGACATTCTTGGTCCGCGCGTCTCGCACAACGGCGCGAAATTCATCACCAGTCTGGTGCCCGACCTCGCCTCGCTGACGACGTTTCTGTCCACGACATCGAACTTCTCGGGGAAGAAGTACCCAACGATGCTCAAGAAGGCCCTGGACGCGGGCAAGTTCACCAATTTCAAGGCGCTGTCGGTGGACGATGGCTTTGTCCCGGGCTTTGCCCCGGGAGCGAACGACGTCGAACTCGAGCTGCTCGGGCCAGTTCCGGAGGATGCCGGTGGCACGAAAGGACTGCGCTGGTTCGGAGACCCCGGCAAAACAAAAAACGGCCACTCGATCGTTGTTCGTATTCGCTACAAGGGCGTGACGATCTTCGCGGGGGGCGACCTCAATGTGTTCTCTGAGTCGCTGCTCCTGAAGCATCACGCTGGCGCGGCGACATTGCCGAATACGGAAGCCGAGCGTCTCGCGCTGGTCGCGGCAGCCCGTCCCAACCTGTCCGCCGATTTTGCCAAGGCATGCCATCACGGCAGCGGTGACGTCTCGCCCGCGTTCATGAGCGCCGTCAATCCGCTTGGCACCGTGATCTCGAGCGGCGACGATGAAGCGTTCAGTCATCCGCGAGCGGATACGCTCGGCGTGCTCGGCAAGGCGTCTCGCGGCGAACGCCCAGGCATCTTCTGTACCGAGCTGGCGCGGTCAGCACCGGAGCAAATCAAGCATCCACGTGTGCTTCAGGCCGAGCTCGACGAACTCGTCAAGAAGCTCAAGACGACATTGACGCCGGCCGAGGAGAAGAAGGTCAACGCCTCGATTGCCAATCTCAAGAAGAGTCTCGAGCGCAGCGTGGCGGTCTTCGGCGCCATCAACCTGCGCACTGATGGCAAGCGCGCGGTTGTGGCGCAGAAGATCGAGAGACCGAGAGATGCGAAAACGGCGTGGGATATCTACAAGTTCGATCGTGCGACTGCTGCCGGTGAATTGACGTTCATCTCGAAGCAGGACGATTGACGTGGTTCAATCCCTTTGTTCTTTCGGTCGTGCGGACGTCACGGCGGCGGGTGACACGCCCAGTGCGCCGGTGCCGCCGTAACGTGGCTGTCCCGGGTACGGTTCTGGTTCTCGACGACCGAGCGATTCAGGGAGATTGTTGTCAAAGGTGGTTGTGCGCTCTACCTCACGGTGCGACAACCGCGTGCGAGCGCGTTCGTACATTCGCTTCCCGGCATCTTTGAGTAGAACCCCGCCGACCAGGCCGAGCACGAACGCTGAGCCGGCGAGCACGACGGGATGTTTTCGTTCGAAATCGTGTCCAGACATGGAGCCTCCTCTCATATTCAAAGCGTGAGCCGCTCGCGGCCGGTCAGTTGAGCTTCCTGGAGTTCGCAACCCCATGCGCATCTTTCGATCAAGTGAGGCGCCTGTCGCACCAGTCGATCCGGCAACCTTCATCGGACAGGCAACGGTTCAGCGGTTGGCTCACGACGAAACCAGCGTTCCAGTCGGTGTGTACCGCGTGACCTTCTCAGACCGAGCACGGACGAACTGGCACAAGCACTCAGGTCCGCAATGGCTGTTCGTTGTCGAAGGCCAGGTGCGTGTGCAGGTGGATGGTGGCGTCGTCCAGGATCTCCAAGCCGGCGATGCCGTTGTCATCGCACCGGGCGAACGTCATTGGCACGGCGCCGCTCCAGGAGGTTCGGGCACTCACATCGCCGTGAACGTCAACGCGGCGACGACGTGGCTCGAGTTGGTGAGCGACGAGGAATACGAAGGACGCAAGTAGTCTAGAATCGCGGGCTATGACCAAGCGACTGCTCGTTCTCATCGTCTTCTTCGCCATCGGTCCGAGTGTGGATACGGCATCAGCGCAGGCTCCTGTCGGCCCTCCCGGCGGTGGTCGCGGCGGCTTCGCACCGGTCGTGATCGGACCGTCGGCGCCGGTGCCAGCGGAAGTCGCGATTCCGCGGCCGACTCCGGCCGAACTGGAACAGGTCAATGCCGCGTTGAAGCGCTTGATCGACGATGACAGATCGTCGTCGCGAGCGCTGCTCAAGAAGTTCGAGCCCTTGATGTTGTTGCAGAAGCCGCGACTGAATGTTGCCGCGACGTTCACGCAGACCAATCAGCGCATGGGGCCGCGGCACGAAGGATTCGTCGCCACGGCGAAGCAGGGCAACATCGATCTGCTCCTCCACGGCGACTCGATCACCGACTGGTGGCAGCTCGACGCCAACAAGCCGGTGTTCGACAAATACTTTGGCAGCATCCGCACCGCAAACTTCGCGGTCGCCGGCGATACGACGCAAGGCGTCTTGTGGGGACTCCGTAACGGCGAGGGCCAAGGATTCCAGCCAAAGGCGGTGATGTTGATGATCGGTACGAACAACACCGGTCAGTTCACTGGTCCCGAGATCGCGGAAGGCGTGGGCGCCGTAGTCATGGAACTGCGCCGCAATTTCCCATCCGCCAAGATCCTGTTGCTCGCAATCTTCCCGAGAGGCGTGCCCGGCGATCCGGTGCGCGACAAGATCGCCGAGGTCAATCAGATCATCTCGAAGCTCGACGACAAGAAGAACGTGTTCTACATGGACATCGGCCAGAAGTTCCTCGACGACAAAAGCGTGTTCCTGCCTGATTCGTTCCGGGCCGACAACCTGCACCCGCAGGCGAGGGGTTATGAGATCTGGGGTGAGGCCGTCAGCGCGAAGCTCGCGGAGTTGATGAAATAGCGGCTCCCGCGCGGCTCAGTTGAGGCGTGGGCGCGCAGGGTGAGCCGATCAGCACATCCTTTGCACCTTTAAATGCAGAGGAATGTATGCGAGACATCCGTGGCCTGATATTGCTTCTGTGTGTGGCAACTCCATCTTTCGCGGGAGCACAGTCACTGACGCTCCAGGGTTCTGGCGGACCCACGCTCGTTGATAGTGGCTACAGCTTCGCTGGCGGAATCGGGTATTCACCGACATCGGTTCTTACGGTGCTGTTCGATGTTGAACGGACGCACCTGTCTAGCCGGTTGAGTAGCGATGGGCGGGGCGGGTTCTCCGGCTTCCGCGGTGGAACATTGACACTGGGCTCCGCGCATCTGCGCGTCACGCCATTCGGCCGCGATCGCGTTGGACCGTACGGGCTGGTCGGATTCGCCGCCGGTGTGTCACATCCGAATGTGAACGAGACATTCGCCAATCCCGTGACGAATGACGTTCGCGCCATATTCTTTGGCGGCGGTATACACGTGCCGCTTCAAGAACGTCTCAGCCTCTTTGCTGATGGCCGGATCATGATCGGCGCGGAAGCCGGCGAGCTGCTCGCCGTCGCGCCCATCAGGGCGGGTGTGGCATGGCGCTTCTGAAGGTCATATTTCCACACAACCGCAATCGCGAATCGGAATCGGCAGTGGTTGGGAGTTGGTGTGTGGGAATTGGGGGTTGAGACACCTGAGGATATCCTCGGATCGTGACGAGCGCTCGCACCGATCTGCTGAGGCCAGTCGCACTCTTCGCCGGGCTCGATGTCTCGGTGCTGCTGAGCGTGTCTGAGGCGGCTCGCCTGCGAGAGGCAAAGGCCGGCGCGTCGTTCTTCCGCGAAGGCGAGCCGGCGGAATCCTTCTTCGTCGTTCAGTCAGGCTCGGTGAAACTTACCCAGCTCACGCCCGAAGGGCATCAAGTCGTGCTGCGGCTCATCGGGGCCGGAGATCCGTTCGGAGGCGTCGCGGCATTCGGTGGTGGCTCGTATCCCGTCAGCGCTGAAGCCGTGACCGAGGTCACGGCTCTCGAGTGGCCTGGTCCAATCATGGCAAGCCTCATGGAGACATACCCCAGGCTCGCGATCAACGCGGTGCGGTTCGTCGCCGCGCGGCTTCATGAGCTCCAGGTGCAGTACCGCCAGCTTGCAACTGAGAAGGTCGAGCGACGCGTCGCTCGCGCGCTGCTTCGACTCGGCGAGCAAGCAGGCCGTCGGACGGAAGGCGGTGTCCTCATCGATCTGCCGCTTTCGCGAGAGGACATTGCACAGATGACCGGCACGACCGTGTATACGGTCAGTCGAATCATCAGCCGGTTCGAGGCTGACGGCCTCGTCGAAGCTGGGCGTCAGCACATCGTCATCCGCGACGCGCAGGCGTTGACGTCGATCGCGGACGATCTCACCTAAGCCGCGAAATTTTTCGCAGACTGCTCTTTGCGGACGCGCAAAGACCGAAGGATCTGTGTACGCCATCCTTGCATGTGTGAGCACCTCAGACCTTCTGACGGGAGGATGCGCCCATGACTATCACCGAAACCACGACTATTGCTGATATTGCGAGCCAGCTGCCGACCAGTGTCCGCGTGTTCCAGCGTCACGGCATCGACTTCTGCTGTGGAGGCAAGAAACCGATTGGCGCCGTCTGCCGGGAGCACGGATTGGACTTCGCCGACGTTGCCCGCGCGATCGAAGCGTCGCGCGCCACGGCGGACAGCGATACGCGCGACTGGTTGTGCGAGCCGTTGAGCACTCTGACCGCTCATATCGTCACCGTGTACCACCAGCCACTCCGCGACGAACTGCCACGTCTCCAGACGATGGCGGAGAAAGTCGCCAGGGTGCATGGCGGGAAGGCGTTGTATCTCGCACGACTCGACGCCATCGTGGGCGAACTCTCGGCAGACCTGCTGGCACACATGCGGAAGGAAGAGATGATTCTGTTCCCGGCGATCGACGAGCTCACCGCTGGTGTGGTTGGACGCCGGTTCCCGATCGACGGGCCAATTGCCGTTATGGAACACGAACACGATCACGCGGGCGATCTGCTTGAAGAGCTCCGCGTGATCACCGGCGGCTATCAGGCACCTGATTGGGCATGTGCGACGACGCGCGCGCTGTATCAGGGTCTCGCGGAGCTCGAGTCGGCAATGCACGTGCACGTTCACCTGGAGAACAACGTACTGTTTCCGCGGGCGCTCGATCTGATGAGAAACTCGTCAACGCGTGCAGAGGCCTGAATGACGACGACACTGCTGCCGCGGGAGCATGGCGCCTACGGGCAGCTGTCGCTGCCACTGGTGACGGCATTGAGCGTGGCCGGGCTGTCGATCGCAGGGCTGCTGGTGGCGGTGAGCGCGATCGCGGCCTTCGTCGCGCACGAACCGGCGTCCGTGCTTCTCGGGCTGCGTGGCGCTCGCATCAGACAGGAGCTTGGCGGAACAGCGACACGTTGGCTGACGTGGTCGCTCGGTATCAGCGCCATTGCGGGCATCGTCGCGCTGCTTGTCATGAACCGGAGCGCGCTGTGGTCGATCGTCGTGCCGATCGTTCCTGCAGTGTTGCTTGGCGTGGCCGCCGTGCGTGGTCGCGAGAAGTCGTGGTACGGAGAGGTCGCGGCCGCGCTCGCATTCGCGGGGCTCGCGGTCCCAATCGCCATGGCCGGTGGCGACTCACTGGTCACTGCCATCGCCGTCGCCATCCCATTCGCCGTGCTGTTCGTGACCAGCACGTTGTCGGTACGAACGGTCATCCTGCGCGTCCGTGGCGGCGGTGATCCGAAGGCGATGATGGCCACGCGGCGAACCGTCTTCCTCGTCACCGCTGTGAGCACGACGTGTCTGGTCTGGCTCACTGCATCCGGCGTCTTGCCGGTTGCGACGATGGCCGCCGCGGCCCCGGGATTGCTGACGGCCGTTGTCATCGCTGCGCGCCCGCCGCATCCGGCTCATCTCCGCACGATCGGCTGGACGCTCGTCGCGGTGTCGGTGCTGACGGCCGCAATCGTCATCGCGACCGTGTAGGAGGAGATCTCACAGCTGACTTGAACGCAGGACGGCCAGCGGGTCGATACGGGTTGCACGGCGCGCTGGCACCAGGCAGGCCGCGGCCGCCACAACGAGCAGCACGACTCCTGCAGTGGTAAGGACCTGAGTATCGGTCGCGCTGGTCTGCACGAGCAATCCCTGCAGCACTTGCCCGAGCGCATACGCACCACCAACTCCGAGTGCGAGACCCAAGAACACCTGCGCGATCACGCGACCGAACAACAGCACCAGCACCCGCGATGGCATCGCGCCCAGCGCCATGCGCAGTGCGATCTCCTTCATGCGTGTCGCCACGGAGTAGCTGGTCAAACCGAACAATCCAATCGCCGACAACACGAGCCCGATGACGGCGAACAGACCAAACGTCGATCCAACGACGACGAGCGGCCAGCGCTGGTTGGCGAGGTCTGTGTCGAGCGTGCGGATGTTGAAGATCGGCATGTCGGGATCCAGCGCGCGTATTTCCTCACGCAAGGTCGCTGTTGTCTCCGCCTCACTGCGCGAGGTGCGCACGAGGAGCGTCGCGCGATTCGAGTGGGCGACTGCCGGCCGAGGCACATAGACGACAGCATCTGGCTCGAGCTCGCGCGTGCTGCGTTGTCGGATCGTCTGCGATACGCCGACGATGGTGAGCGGGGAAGCCGGCGTTCCCGAGACGGTGCGAATCGAGGGAATCTGCGAGAGCTGGATGGTGTGACCGACAGGATCGACTCCGGCGAAATGGATGTCGGCGAACCGCTGATTCACGATGGCGACGTCACGCCCAGGCAGCCCATCGATGTCGGTGAACGATCGACCGCGCAGCAGCGGCGATCGAAGTACATCGAAGTAGCGTGACCCGATTGCGATCATCGTGACCAGCGGTGTTCGTTCGGCAGTGCCGGTCTGACGTCCGTCGATCGAGAACTGCACCGCAGCGCCACCGCCGAGCGGGGCAGCGCTCGTCGTGCTCGAGACGTCGATCGCGGCAAGCTGCGCCAGCCTTTCGT
>DATCXH010001162.1:0-9499 GCA_036565925.1 Vicinamibacterales bacterium | reverse complement strand
TTGTCCGCGCAATGGCTCGGGCCGTCCTCGCCAGCCGGTGAGCGCCACCAGCAGCGGAACCAGCGCGATCCAGGCAAAGGCCGGATGTCCGAACTTGGGGAAAGCAAGCGCGAGCAGAACGCCCGCGATCAGGGCTAGCGGGTAATCCAGGGCTTGAACTGTTCTTCTTTTTCGAGCCGGCGAGCGACGTTTTCAGCTTCGCGGCGGTCGTTGAATTTTCCGACCCTCACTCGATAGACGCGTGCGGCGCCTTCGGTCGGCGAGGAAACAAACGATTTGAAGCCCTTCGACGACAGGCGCTTCGCAATGGTATCAGCCTCGCTGCGTTCCTTGACGGCGGCCACCTGCACAACGAACCCCTCACCAGCAGGCTCATTCACCGGTGCAGACTTTGGTGGCTTCGGTGCTGGGCTCTTCGGTGCCTGAGGTTTCGGGGCCGGGATGTTGACCACGGGAGTACGGGGTGCCTCAGCAACCGTCTTCGGTGCCGCCGGCGCCGGCGCACTGACTTCCTGAATGATCTGCTGCGTCTCTTTCGACGGTTCGGGGACCGGCGCGACCTCGCTCAAACGCTTCGAGTTATCGGCCGTCGGATCCGTTGGGTCCGTTACCGCAGGCTGCGATCCGGCATACGCTGACGCACGCGTGGGCGGAGCGGTCGGATCGAGTGGGGATTCGGTAACGGCGTCGGCGAGCTCAGTCGCTCGAGGTGCACGCACCCCGCGGCCAACCATGACGCCACACAGAAAGATCACAACGGCGACAACCGTCACCGCCATGAACATGAAGACGAGCTGTTTTCCGTTCAGCTGTATCTCGTGAACGCCCTCGTCTGACATCAATATGCGGGGATTTTATCACGATTGCTCATGAATGCTCAACGCAAAATGCTTGTCACACATGCCAATCGCGCCGCGCGGACTCCACGCGCGAGCGTGAGTCCGCACAATCGGCTCGCGCTTATTCCGGCGGAACACGCCCGAGCAACCGTCGCGCGTCGGGATTGGCGGGCTCGCGGGTCAGGACGACCTGGAGTTCAGTGCGTGCCCCGGCCATGTTCTGGGTTTGGATGTAGGCCTCGGCGAGAGCGAGACGCGCCGCGACTGAATCGCGACTCCAGATCGAAATCGTGAATTCGTCTATCGCTTCCTGATGACGCCCGCCACGCAGATAGACACGACCCAGCAGCAGGTGCGCCTCTGCGTCGTACGGCGAGAGATAGACCGCCCGTCGAAACGACGCGATCGCCTCGTCATCTCGTTCGACCAGATAGGCCCGCCGCCCCGCATCCACATGAAAGGCGGCCAGCTCCTGCTGGTTGCGTTGTCCGGCGGCGACGATCTCGGATTCCACACGTCGAAACGCCGGGACCGCCAACTCGGTTCGCAGCCGCTCGAGACCTTTTGGAACGGAACCGGCCGGCGGTTGCGTCTTCTCCCACTCGCCGTACTCAGACGACAGCCGCCTGGCCAATTCACGTTCACGAGCGCCTTCGCCGGCGTTGCCCGATAGTTGCAGTGCGGCACCAAGCACGTAGTGCGCGGCGTCATCGGTCGGACGGCGACGGACCGCCTCTCTCAACGATTGGATCGCAGTGGGCAAATTTCGATCGAGCCAGTGCGCGTACCCGAGGTTAAAGAGCAAATCGGAATCGGCACCTTCAGCGGCGACCGCATCAGCGAAGTACGACGCAGCGCGTCGTCCGGTGGTACCGGGGGGCCGGCGCAGCTGCACGATACCGAGGTTGTTCAGCACCGAAGCATCAACGGCCGCTCGATTCAACTCTGTCAGCGCATCGAATGCTTCCTGATAGCGCGCGAGTTGCACGAGCGACACCGACGCGAGAAATGCGGCGTCACGCGCCAGCGCATCTGTCTTCGGCACTTGCCGAATGGTCGTCAACGCGTTTTGATGCTCGCCCAGCTCGTTGTAGACCCCCCACATCGCGATGCGAGCGCGCACGAGCGTCGGCGACAATCGCAACGCTTCGCGCAGGAACGACAGTTTCATCGCCGGAGCTTCGGCCAACAGCCCCTTGATGTACTGCTCGAATGCCGCCACCGGCGGATGGCCGATCGGCTTGGTCTGCGTTCCTCGCGGTAGTCCTTCGGCCAATCGGCGTGCCGCCCGCTCGTACACATCGAACATGTTCGCGAGCGGGCCCGTCTCGACGACCTCCGGTGATAGCTGTCCGTTGTCGAGCAGGATCGAGCGAGCGCGTATCGTGAGCGTGTCGCCCGAAATCGCACACGATCCGACGATTACACGCATCGCGCCGACGACCTGGCCCACTCGAATGACGGTCGCGTGGCTGAGCCGTGTCGTGGCGGGCACGCGGAGCGAGTCGAAGGCCGCCAGACGCTCGTCCCTCGACATCGCGCCGATTCCGAGCGATGCGAGGTCGTCGGTCAGAATCACGGCCGAGGCCTCGCGCAACCAATATCCGCGGGCGTCTCGTGCCTCGCTGTTGAATGGCACAACGATGACCGCAGGCCGCGCGGTCGTCGACGCCTGTGCGTGAGCTGCGGGGCATACCAATGTCCAGCTTGCGAGGAGGGCCATCACGAACGCGGCCTGCCCCGAGCCCCGTCGAGGGGCCTGCCTTGAGGCCCGTCGAGGGGCCGATTGCCCCCGGTCGCGTCGCGGAGGATGCAGTCGCCGCGACGTGACGGGTTGCGTCATGAGGATGGACGTGCGGTGCCGTTCGGACGGACGACCAACGACATCGAGCACTGACCCGCACCCGTGGCACGGCAGCGATCCGTGATGACGTCAGCGTCGAGTTCGAACAGATGCATCAAGCGCCGCAGCGCAGACGCATAAAACTCGCAGAGCGGGTGATCGACCGGATCCCGGACTTCACAGAACAACGAACTGCGCAGATCGACTGCCCCACGCCATTGCGTCCACTGCACTTTGACGTCGGTCGCCCCATATGTGCTGCGGGCCATGAAACTCGCCACGTTGATCACCATCCGCTTGCGGACGGCCGGCGGCATCGCGTTGATGAACCGCTTCCGGAGCGGTGAGATACCGCTGAACGACCAGTCAGCGGTGTATTCACCAGCGCGCGCCGTAATGAGGTGATAGGGCTCGCCTTCCAGCCGCAAGAAACTGAGGACCGCGGCCAGCGGGGCAAGCCCGATCCGGCCCTCGCGCAGCCCGCCCGGGTTCAACCAGGACTCGTAGAACTCGAGACGCGTTGGCAACAGGTCCGCGATAGCCTGATGCAGGCTGGCGACGAGCAGACGTCCGACTACGGCGTCATTCATACGGTAAGATTCGTAATTTGGCGCAGCTCAGAAGAACCTGGCGGCCAAGTCGCGGGCCGTTGAAGGGTACCACATCCAGATTCACTATTCGCCACTCGCTACTCACTGATGATCCTGCCCGTTCACGACCGACTTCGCGCACACCTCGCGCGCCTATTGGCGACGCGCTATTCACTTGATCCCTCGGCACAGCCAACGCTGGCCCTCGAGTATCCGCCGAACCGCGACCTCGGAGACCTCGGCACGCCGGTGGCATTCGAACTGGCGCGACGGCTCCGCAAAGCGCCGCGAGCGATTGCGCAGGAGATCGCCAGTGATTTCGGCACGCTCGAAGGCATCGCCCGCGTTGCGGCGGCGCCGAATGGCTATCTGAACTTCTTCCTCGAGCGATCGACGTTCCTGCGCGAACGCCTGACCTCGACTGCGCCGGCGCGCACACACAACGAGGGGAAGGCGATCGTCGAGCACACGGCAATCAATCCGAACAAGGCGGCACATATCGGTCACCTGCGGAACGCCGCCCTCGGCGACACGCTGGTCCGCGTCCTGCGCTTCCGCGGTGTTCCGGTTGAAGTGCAGAACTACATCGACGACACCGGTGTGCAGGTCGCGGACGTGGTGGTCGGATTTCGACATCTTGCCGGTAAAACGCTCGACGAGATTCGTCAGATCGCCGATACCACGCGTTTCGACTATTACTGCTGGGATCTTTACGCCCGTGTGACCGAGTGGTACGACGAGGACAAGGAACGGCTGAAGATTCGGGCCAACACACTGCACGATATCGAGCACGGCGGCAATGAGAATGCGGAGATTGCCGCGTTCATCGCCGATCGCATCGTCCGCTGCCACTTGCGCACGATGGCACGCATGAACGTGGACTACGACCTGCTCACATGGGAGGGCGATATCCTGCGTCTGAAGTTCTGGGCGCAGGCCTTCGAGGTGCTGAAGTCCAAGCACGCCGTGCACCTTCGAACCGAGGGTAAGTTAGCGGGTTGCTGGGTCATGCCTATTCAGGAGGATCTCGAGTCGACGCCCAAGAGCCCAACTCCCAACGGCCAACCACTCCCGACGCCTCCGCCTTCGCGCTCGGAGAGCCAGGCGCGCTTCGGCGAGACCTCGTTGGAGCTCGGCACGAAGCCCCAACGAGCGGCGGCAGGCAACTCCCAAGGGGAAGAGGATGCGGAGGAACGGGAGAAGGTCATCGTCAGGTCGAATGGTGTGGTGACCTACGTCGGCAAGGACATCGCGTATCAGTTCTGGAAGCTCGGCCTGCTCGGCCGTGACTTCAACTACCGCGAGTTTGCGCAGCGGCCGCAGGGACCACTGTGGGCGACGTCGAGTACCGATGGCGCCGCCGACCATCCGCCCTACGGCGGGGCATCGTACGTCTACAACGTGATCGACGTGAGGCAGTCGTATCTGCAGAAGCTGCTGAAGCAGGCACTCATTGCGGTCGGGCATCCGGAGGGGGCGCAGCGCTCGCACCACTTCTCCTATGAGATGGTGGCGCTGTCACACGCCACGGCACGAGAGTTGGGTTTCGCGCCGGCACCTGATTCGGAGGATGCCAAACGGCCATTCGTCGAAGTCTCCGGACGCAAAGGGCTCGGTGTCAAAGCCGACGATCTGCTCGATACCGTGATCAAGAAGGCGGGCGAGGAAGTCGCGAAGCGCAACCCGGACCTGAGCGAGACCGAGGTTGCCCGGACCGCGCACATCATTGGCATCGCCGCAGTCCGTTATTTCCTGGTCAAGTTCTCGCGCGGCAAGGTCATTGCGTTCGATCTCGAAGAGGCCCTCAGCTTCCAGGGTGAGAGCGGACCGTACATCCAATATGCGATCGTTCGCATCAACAACATCTTCCGCAAGTTGCAGGACCGCGACGGGCTCGACGAAGCGGCACTGCTGGCGCCGCTGGCGACGACGCCGGCTGGCGAGTTGACCGGCGACAACGGACACGAGTTGTGGTCCCTTGTGCTCGAGGCGGCGCGCCTGGACGAAGTCGTCGAGCAGGTCGTCGCATCACTCGAATTTTCGGTCCTGGCCAAGTACGCTTTCGGGCTTGCGCAAGCGTTCAATGCGTTTTACAACCTTCATCCGAGCCGCTCATCGGTCCTCAACGAAGAGCGTGAGGACGTGCGCCGATGGCGTGCGGCAGCCGTGATCTATCTGCGAAATCAGTTGACGCGAGCGTTGGACCTGATGGGAATCGCGGTTCCAGCGAGGATGTGAGCGTGCCTGTGATCGCCATCGCGCCGTGCAGCAAGCCGCACGACTATGAGGCTGCCGTCGAGCGCGCCGGCGGCGAAATCCTCCGTCTCGATCCCGCGGTGCACAAGCCAGCCGACGTGATTGCAATGGCCGATGGGCTGCTGCTGCCCGGCGGCGGAGACATCCTGCCGTCGTTGTACGGCGAGGCTGCGCATCCATCGTTCTCGGCCGCCGAGGCGGGCCGCGACGACTATGAGCTCGAACTCGCGCGCCGCGCCGTCGAGGCCAATCTCCCGCTTCTGGCCATCTGCCGTGGCACGCAAATACTCAATGTGGCGTGCGGCGGTTCGCTGGTGCAGCACATCCCCGATCAAGTCGGCACGCTGGTGAATCACGAGCAGCGTGAAACGCCGCATACGATTGCGCACGACGTGTGGGTCACGAGCGGAAGCCTGCTGGAATCACTCATGCGCGAACGGCTCGAAGGCGACGCCTGCCCGGTAAACAGCCGTCATCATCAAGCGCCGGCCGCGCTCGGCAAGGGACTCGTGGCCAGCGCGACGGCGCCCGATGGAGTGATCGAAGCCATCGAGGATCCGTCGAAGCGTTTCTGTCTCGGCGTGCAGTGGCACCCGGAAAACTTTTATCGAACCGGCGAGTTTCGCCCGCTCTTTGAAGGACTGATCAACGCCGCCGGCAGGACGACACGGTGACTCCAGCGAATCGTTTACGGGAACTCCTCCGTCGCCCAGGCATCCTCGTCATGCCCGGCTGCCACGATGCGATGTCGGCGCGCCTCATCGAGGAGGCCGGGTTCGACATCGGCTTCATGAGCGGATTCGCGGTATCAGCCTCGCGGCTCGGCATGCCTGATACCGGCCTCATCTCCTACGGCGAGATGGTCGATCAGGGTCGCAACATCTGCCAGGCGGTTTCGATCCCGATGATCGGCGACGGCGACACCGGGTTCGGCAGCGCGCAGAACATCAAACGCACGGTCGAGGGCTACGCGAGCGCGGGATTCGCCTGCATCATGCTCGAAGATCAGGTCGCGCCGAAACGCTGCGGTCACACCGAAGGCAAGTCCGTCGTCGGTCGCGACGAGGCGTTGATGCGAATTCGCGCCGCCGTCGATGCGCGCAACGCGGGCACCGACATTCTGATCATGGCCCGCACTGATGCACGTGCATGCGTGAGCCTGGACGAAGCCATCGCGCGATGTCAGGCCTTCCATGAGATTGGCGCCGATATCAGCTTCCTCGAGGCCCCGGTCTCCGAAGACGAGATGCGCCGCTACTGCACCGAGGTACCGGGACCAAAGATGGCGAACCTGATCGAGGGCGGCAAAACCCCACTGCTCTCCCCTGCGCAACTCGAGGCAATCGGCTACACGATCGCGGTCTATCCGCTGACGATGTTGAACGTGTCGATCCGGGCAATGCGCGAGGCACTTGGCCAACTCAAGTCCGGTCAGCGCGCGTCGGCGGCGATGGATTTCGAGTCACTGAAGTCGGCCGTCGGGTTCCCTGGGTACTACGCCGAGGAAGCGCGATACAAAGCCTGAGCAAGTTCCAGGTTCCACGTTCCAGGTTCCAAGTTCCACGTTCCAGGTTCCAAGTTCCAGTTCCAAGTTCCAGGTTCCAGGTTCCACGTTCCAGGTTCCAAGTTCCCTTGTTCAACGTTCCTTGTTCCACGTTCGTCGTGCCGAACATCGAACTCGGAACACACCGAACATGGAACCCTGAACGTGGAACCCTGAACGTGGAACCCTGAACGCGGAACTCGGAACGTGGAACCTGGAACGTGGAACCTGGAACCTGGAACCTGGAACCGGGAATTTCGTGCTCTTGCACTTGTCCTAATCTACTAGTACAATAGCCCTGCGATGGCCGACTGGGACTGGGCTCGCAGCGTCAATCCCAAGGATCCGACCCCGCTGCACGCGCAGCTGGAACGCAGCATTCGCGTCGCTATCGGGTCACGTCGTCTCAAGCCTGGCGATCAGCTACCTACTGTTCGCGAGCTCGCTGTCGCCCTTCGCGTCAACGCCAACACCGTCGCACGGGTCTACACGCATCTCGAACGATCGGGCGCCCTCGAGACACGCCGCGGTGTCGGCACGTTTGTCGTAGACGCACCTGACCCCACTCACAATCAGGCCGCGCGCGAAGCCGAGCTCCGCGCGATTGCGACACGCGCGCTGGCCGACGCCTCCGCCCACGGGTTCACCGCAGCCGACCTCCGCCGTGAACTCCAGGCGATTACCAAAGGAGCATCGTCGTGATCCTCAACGTCGTATCCGTTCTGGTCTTCATCGTGATCGCCGGAACAGGCGTCGTACTGACAATCGCCACCGGTTCCCCTGCGTGGGCGGTCGGTGCGGCCGTCATTGGCGTGCTCGCGGCGCTCTCCCCTCGCGTCGCGCAACAGTGGGAGCGCGCCGTCGTCCTCCGACTGGGTCGTTTCATCGGCCTGCAGGGTCCCGGACTCTTCTGGATCGTGCCATTCGTCGACGTGGTGGCCAGGTCGATCGACCAGCGCATGATTACGACCGCGTTCGCCGCCGAGCAGACGCTGACCTCGGACACCGTGCCGGTGAACGTCGACGCGGTGCTCTTCTGGATGGTCTACGACCCCGAGAAGGCCGCGCTCGAGGTGCAGAGCTACCCCGCCGCGGTCAGTTGGGCGGCGCAGACGGGACTTCGCGACATCATCGGCCGGACGTCGCTCGCCGACCTGCTTCGCGGGCGAGAGAAAATCGAGCAGGAGCTGCAACTGCTCATCGATCAGCGATCGACTCCGTGGGGAATCACGGTACAGGCCGTCGAGATGCGCGACATCGTCATTCCCAGCTCGCTGCAGGACGCGATGTCGCGCGAAGCACAGGCGTCACGCGAAAAGCAGGCGCGGATCATCCTCGGGGAAGCCGAGGTCGAAATCGCGAAGTCGTTCGAGACGGCAGCCAAGGCGTATCAGGACAACCCGACGGCCCTCCATCTGCGCGCGATGAACATGCTCTACGAAGGGCTGAAAGAAAAGGGCGCGCTGATGCTCATTCCGAGCTCCGCGGTCGAGTCGATGGGCCTCGGCGGGATGATGGGCGCTGCGGCCTTGCAGCAGGTCCAACTGACGAGCAAAGGCGAGGTCAAATGAAATCGATGACGGTCGTCATCGCTGTCCTGCTCGCGTCGAGCGCGGTGCCGGCCGGCGGACAGGCGCCGCAGCGCACCTTCGACGTCATCTCAATCAGGCCCAGCCAACCGGGCGCGTCGAACTGGCTGCCGCGCATCAGCCCTGGACGCGTCGAAATCTTCAACACCACGCTCAAGGCACTCATTCGCATGGCCTATTCGCGATTCGCGTTCGATACCCGCGAGATTGCAGGAGGGCCATCCTGGATCGATGTAGATCGCTTCGACCTCGTCGCCACGATCGATCGACCGCCGCAACTCGACGCAGCCGGGATGCCGACTGAGCTCGTCGGAATGCTTCGCGCGCTGATCGAGGATCGCTTCCGCGTCAAGGCACACAACGAGCGGCGTGAAGGCGATGTTTACGTACTCACGTTTGCGCGAAGCGACAAGAAGACAGGTGCCGGTCTGCACACCGTTCCCGATGCGTGCGCGGCGGCGATGAAGGCGCTCACCGCCGCAGCGCCGCCTTCTCCGCGCAGCGGACCACCGCCGTGTTCGTTCGGCGGTCCCCCGGGACAGTTGCTAGGAACAGGCGTCACAATGGCGATGTTTGCCAATGTGCTATCGGGGAACGTCGGGCGGACGGTGATCGATCGAACAGGACTCGCAGGCAGCTTCGATATCGAATTGAATTTCGATCCGTCGTCGGCGGCGCAGGCGCCACCAGGGGCACCGCCGGGACCGGCGCCAACCGACGATGCCAAGCCGTCGATCTTTACTGCGCTGCAGGAGCAGCTCGGGCTCACACTGGATTCGACGCGCGGCCCGATCGATGTGCTCGTGATCGATCAAGCCGAGCGTCCCGCGGCGAATTAA
>DATCXH010000699.1:0-4691 GCA_036565925.1 Vicinamibacterales bacterium | reverse complement strand
GCGAGATAGCACTTCCCGGCTTTGAGGTCGGTGGCTTCGGCTGCGGTAAGCGTGACCATTCCCGTGACCCGTGGCGTGGACGATTTGGCCAGCACGTACGCCACACCGCCATTTTGTCGATTCGCGCGGCGATGCAGATAGACGCCGCCCACGTCGGACACTGCACCGGAGATCCGAATCTCGTATGTCAGCTCGCGTGTCTGATCGTTGAGGGTGAATCGCGCCGCCGCTTGAAATCCCACCTTGGATGGAGGCGACGACCGCGCGCCTGTCGCAGTGACATCCACGCGCAGCACGGTCGACTCTCCCTGGCGCGACACAGACGATGCCCGCGCTGCGACGTCCAGCGTGGGCGGGCGTCGATGGTGTGTGGCCTGCTCGTAATCGAACGCCAACGCAAGCAGTATCGGCTCGGCGTATGGACGGCCGATCAGTTCAACGCCCACCGGAAATCCGCCGGCGGTGAAACCGGCAGGGACAGAAATCGCCGGGAATCCGGTGTTGGCAGAGAGCGCCGCGTTGCTGCCCGCCTGCGCGCCACCAATTACAGGCGCAATACGGCGAATCGTCGGATACACGATCGCATCGAGGCGGTTGGCATCCATCACCGAAGTCAATGCCTTGCCGAGCGTTTCGCGAGCGGCGAGCCGGGCTTTGTAGTCCTCGCTCGAGAGATAGTCACTGGGAATGGCACTGGCGACATCGAGAATGCCCTGGAGTGACGACGAGTGAAGTCCGGACTCGAGCAGATCGTCAACCGATGCCGCGTAGGCGCCGACGTTCTTGAGATAGTCCCCGAGATAGAACTTCAACTCCTGAGTGAGGAGGTTCGCTGCGGCGACGAGCTTTGCCAGATCGGGCACCTCGACATCGATTGCGGTGGCGCCTTGTGCCTTCATCTCCTCGATCGCGCGGCGCACGACAGTTGCCACCTCGCCGTCCTCCGGTGCGGTGCCGAAGAACTCGGTGAGGACGCCGATGCGCGCCTTCTTCAACGCTCCGGCCTTGAGCGACGACACATACGTGCGCGGTATGCGTCCACTGCTCGCTGCGGTCGATGGATCCGCGGCGTCGTAGCCAACGGTCGCGTCCAGGATCAGCGCGATGTCCTCGACCGTTCGCGCCATCGGGCCACCGGTGTCCTGGGTGTGGCCGAACGGAATGATGCCAGCACGGCTCGACAAACCCAGTGAGGGCCGAAGACCAACGATGGAGTTGTGAGAGCTCGGAATGCGGATCGAACCGCTCGTGTCGGTGCCCATCGCGAATCCGGCGAAGCACGCGGTTGCGGCGACACCAGACCCACCACTCGATCCGCCAGGCGCTCGCGTCAGGTCGTACGGATCGAGCGTCTGACCGCCGTACGAGCTGACCGTCGTCAGGCCAAGGGCGAGCTCGTGCAGGTTCACCTTGCCAAGCATCACCGCTCCGGCGCGGCGCAACATCCGTACTTGATACGCGTCCTGCGGGGGCACGATGCCGACGAGGGCAAGCGAGCCGCCGGTGGTCGGCATGTCGGCGGTGTCGTAGTTATCTTTGAGCAGGACCGGGATGCCGTGCAGCGGACCGCGGGGGCCCCGCTCGCGGCGCTCGCGATCCAACTCGCGTGCGTCAGCAGCCGCGCGCGGATTGATGAGGATGACCGCGTTCAAGCGCGGGCCGGCCTGATCGTAGGCCTTGATGCGTGCGACGTACTGCGACACCAGCTGCTCGGACGTGACCTGGCCGGAGGCCATCGCCGCCTGCAGTTGCGTGATGCTCTTCTCAGTGACGTCGAACTCGCCAGCCTGGGCTCGCGCACCTCGAGCCGTCGCGTGTAGTGCGGCGAGTGCGGCTCCCGAGATCCGCAGGAACGACCGTCGTTTCATGAGCGCAAGGATCGTACACAAAAAGGGCCGATCCGCTGCTGTCGCTCCAAAGAGCTAGGCAAGGGAGCGGCCCTTCGTGTGCCCGAAGCCTTCGTGCTTTGTACCCTACCTCGCGACCCTACTCACCCCAGATGATCAGTTTCATTACGCACACCCCGACGTGGTCCCGCAATTGGCGCATTTGTAGCAGCTGCCGCTGCGAATCATGATCGAGCCGCACGTGGTGCACGGCGGCGCGTCTTCCTGATTGCGCATCGCAGCAAACTCTGAAGTCTTCTTCGCCGGCTTTTCTTCGGTCCGGCTCAAGCCGGACACAACACCTGACGCGCCCGATGTTGCCGGTACGGCCGGTGTTGCGACGGTTGCGGCGGGCTCTGGCGCATCGTCGGCAGTATCTGGCTCCTCGCGCATATTCACGCCCGCGCGATACTGCGCTTCGGGCGAGAGGAACTTCGTCGCCATCCACCGGAAGATGTAATCGACGATCGACTTCGCGAAACGGACTTCGGGGTTCTTGGTCATCCCCGACGGTTCGAAGCGCGCGTGGCTGAACTTGTCCACCAGCACCTGCAGCGGTACGCCGTACTGCAGTGAGTAGGAGATCGCCTGCGCGAAAGCGTCGGCGAAGCCCGAGATCGTCGAGCCTTCCTTCGCCATCGTCAGGAAGATTTCTCCTGGCGTTCCATCGTCAAACAGGCCGACGGTGATGTATCCCTCGTGACCGGCAATGTCGAACTTGTGCGTGATCGCGTTGCGCTCGTCGGGCAGCTTGCGCCGCTTCGGCGTCTCGACGATCTTGACGACTTCCTTCACCACTTCACGGACCTCAAGCTGTCCGATGTTTCTCGTGTCGGCGACCTGCGCCTTCGACGTGTTGAGCGGCTGCGTCCGCTTGCTGCCATCACGATAGATCGAGATCGCCTTGGCGCCCAGACGCCACGACTCGATGTAGGCGCGCTCGATATCCTCGACCGTCGCTTCGCGCGGCACATTGACGGTCTTGCTGATCGCACCAGAGATGAACGGCTGTGTCGCGCCCATCATCCGGATGTGGCCCATGTAGTGGATCGAGCGCTCGCCGTTGGCGGCCTTGAACGCGCAGTCGAACACCGGCAGATGTTCGTCCTTCAGGAACGGCGCACCTTCGATGGTCTCCTGCTCGTCGATATGGTGGACGATCGCTTCGATCTCGGGAGCCGTGTAGCCCAGCTTGCTCAGGGCCATCGGCACGGTGGTGTTGACGATCTTCATCAACCCGCCGCCAACTAGTTTCTTGTACTTGACCAGCGCGATATCGGGCTCAACGCCGGTGGTGTCGCAGTCCATCATGAAGCCGATGGTGCCGGTCGGCGCGAGCACCGTCGCCTGCGCGTTGCGATAGCCGAAGTCCTCGCCGAGCTCGACGGCCTCATCCCACGCCTGCTTGGCGCCGGCATAGAGATCCACCGGGACGAACTTCGCATTGATCTCACTGACCGCGTCGCGATGCTTGCGCATCACGCGCATAAACGGCTCGCGGTTCTTCTCGAAGCCGCCGAACGGACCGCCATGATCGCGAGCCACGCGCGCTGACTGCGCGTAGGCTTCGCCGGTCATCACCGCGGTGATCGCCGCAGCATACGCACGACCCTCATCGCTGTCGTAGGGCAGCCCGCGCGACATCAGCAGCGCGCCGAGGTTGGCGTAGCCGAGACCAAGCGGACGGTACTCGTGGGAGTTCTTCTCGATTGCCTTGGTCGGATAGCTCGAGTTCGGGACGATGATCTCCTGCGCGGTGATTAGCGTGCGGCAGGCGGCCTTGAATCCGGCGACGTCCAGCTCGCCGTCGTCCTTGACGAACTTCATCAGGTTGATCGACGCCAGATTGCACGCCGAGTCGTCGAGGAACATGTATTCCGAACACGGATTGCTGGCGTTGATGCGATCGGTCGTCGGGCAGGTGTGCCACTCGTTGACGGTGGTATCGAACTGCATCCCCGGATCGCCGCACACCCATGTGCCTTCGGCAATCCCGCGCATCAGCTCGCGCGCCTTGTAGGTTTCCGCCGGGCCTCCGTCGGTCACCCGCTTCGTCGTCCAGTCGCCATCGTCGAGGACCGCGCGCATGAAGTCGTCGGTCACGCGAACGCTGTTGTTGGAGTTCTGAAAGAAGACCGAGGTGTACGCCGTGCCCGTGAAGGAGCCGTCGTAGCCGGCGTCGATGAGCGCCCAGGCTTTCTTCTCCTCCTCCACCTTGCAGTTGATGAACTCCATGATGTCGGGGTGCTCGGCGTTGAGGATCACCATCTTCGCCGCGCGCCGCGTCTTGCCACCCGACTTGATCACGCCGGCAAACGCATCGTAGCCCTTCATGAACGAGACGGGCCCGGACGCGGTGCCACCGCCGGCGAGCAGTTCCTTCGACGAGCGGATCGCCGAGAGGTTGCTGCCGGTGCCGGAGCCGAACTTGAAGAGCATGCCCTCGGTCCTGGCCAATGTCAGGATCGAGTCCATCGTGTCCTTCACTGAGTTGATGAAGCAGGCCGAGCACTGTGGCGCAGGCTCGAAGCCGCAATTGAACCAGACAGGACTGTTGAACGCAGCCTTCTGGTAGACGAGCAGGTGCTTCAGCTCGTGGCTGAACGACATCAGCGCGTCTTCACTGGCGAAGTACTTCTGGGTCCTGGCCCAGGCAGTGATCGTGTCAACGACGCGGCCGATCAGCTGCTTGACGCTGTGCTCCCGCTCCGGCGTGCCGATCTGGCCGCGGAAGTACTTCGAGACGACGATGTTCGTGGCCTGCTGGGACCACGATTTCGGGATCTCAACGTCGCGCTGCTCGAA
>DATCXH010000398.1:0-7924 GCA_036565925.1 Vicinamibacterales bacterium | reverse complement strand
GTACTTGCGCGGGATCGCGCCGTCAGCCCGGGCGATGATGCGGTTGAAATTCACCCACGCCTCGTAGTCGGCGGGCGCGAGCGCGCGCATGTCCTTGAGGCGCTTGATGTCGGCAGGATCGTGATAGTGGTCGCTCATCGTGTGAGCTTACGACATCGCGCCGTAGGGCGCGTCTTGCTTTGTAGACCCGCCTGACCGCCGGGTCCGAAAAGCAGGACCCGGCCTACGGGCACAATCGCATCGGACTAAAATCGCTCGCGTGATTGGTTTCAATCGGCACGCAGTTGTTCTCGCCGTCATGTTTGCTGTGGCATCGATTTCGATCGACGCGCAGTGGGTGCGCTACCCGACGGCAGATGTGCCACGCACACGCGACGGGAAACCAAATCTCGCGGCGCCGGCGCCCCGTCTGCCGAATGGCAAGCCGGACTTCTCAGGCGTGTGGAGCAACGACGGCTACGGCTCTCCTGGTCAGGAAGGCACCGGTGCTGAGCCGAAGACAGTGTTCTTCGATCTCTCGCATGGGATGAAGGGTGCGACGCCACCCTATCAGCCCTGGGCGGCGGAGCTGTACGCGCGCCGCAAGAACGATCTGGCCAAGGACAATCCCGACGCGCGTTGTCTGCCGATCGGCGCGCTGCAGATGCTCGCGCATCCGCTGCCGAAAAAGATCCTGCACAACCCGCGTCTGCTGGTCATCTTGCACGAGCGGAACATGGAGTTCCGTCAGATCTTCGTTGATGGTCGTGAGTTGCCTGACGATCCGCAGCCGTCGTGGTACGGCTATTCGACGGCGCGATGGGAAGGCGACACGATGATCGTCGAGACCGTTGGATTCCGTGACGGACTGTGGGCCGACTTCTGGGGCAGCCCGCTCACCGATCGTGCGCGCATGACCGAGCGCATTCGACGTCCCCGCTTCGGCGCGCTCGAGATCGACGTGACAATCGACGATCCCAAGGCGTACACGAAACCGTGGACAGTATCGGTCAACCAGCATCTGGCGCTGGACACCGAACTGCTCGAATACGCCTGTCTCGAAAACGAGAAGGATGTGCCGCGGCTCGTCGGCAAATAGACCGCCTTCGCCGCTTCGCGGTTACGGCTCGACTACGCTCTTGCGTCGTCGATCGAGTTCGGCCGGGATCGGCAGCTGCACACGGCGTCGATCCGGTTTCACACGCAGTGTGAATTCGGCCGGGAGTTGCTGCGGGTCGGGGCCGCCCTCGACAACCACAGTCACGCTTTCTTTGAGAATTTCACCTGGCGGAGGGAGCACCTTCGACTCGCTCATCGTCCAGACGTTTTCCATGGAAACCTCCCCGAGGAAACCGTCTACTAAACGATGTGCAATCTATCGGTTGTGCCGCGTGCGGGCTATCGGGAAGACCCCGGAGATCCTCGGGATCTTCCCTAATCGTCCTTGAGCCAACCCTGCAGGATTGCGTATTTGACGATGTCGATGCGTCCGTTGAGACCAAGCTTCCGCATCGCATTTGCTTTGTGCGCTTCGACGGTCTTCACGCTGAGCGTCAATCGGGTCGCGATCTCCTTGTTGCTGTAGCCGGCGGCAATCAGACGCAGTACTTCCGATTCACGGTCGCTAGGGGTTCCGCCCGACTGTGTGACCTTCCTGCCGTCGCGTCCGAGGAAGCCGGCAGTCACGCGAGCGGTCAATGCGGAGTCGAGATACTGGCCACCCGCCGCACACGTTCTGATTGCGGTAATGAGTTCGGCCGGTGAGCTCTGCTTCAGGATGTAGGCGGATGCGCCCGCGCGCATCAACTCTTGCAGATACGCATCGTCGGCGTGACGGGTCAGCGTGACGACGACGCACTGCGGCAGCACGCGCTTCAAAGTGCGCGTCGCCACGAGTCCGTTCATCCCGGGCATCGAGATGTCCATGATCACGACGTCGGGTCTCAGCTCCTGCGCTTGCTGAATTGCCATGGCGCCATCGCCAGCTTCGCTGACGACGATCATGTCTTTCTGACCTTCAATGACGAGCTTGAGACCCTGCCTGACGATAACGTGGTCGTCGGCGAGCAGTACGCGGAGTCGGCCGCTTGGATCAGGCATGCTTGCGTTACACGCCCACGCCGTCAGGCGACAGTGGAACCGCCGATACCGGCATGGTCGGCGTTCGGACAAAGATGGTGGTACCTTCGCCCGGTGCAGATTCGATCTGTATCGTCGCGCCAACGAGCGCGGCACGCTCCTGCATACCCAATAAACCAAATCCGCGCCGCTGTCGGTCCATCCCGACCGGCTCAAAGCCAACGCCGTCATCCTCGACGATCAGCAGGACCTGATCGGTTCGACGTTCGAGGATGATCTCCACCTGCCGGGCGTGCGCGTGCTTGGCGATGTTGTTCAGCGCCTCCTGCGCGATGCGATACAACGTCGTCTCGATTTCAGAGGCGAGGCGTTCGGTGCTCAGGCCGGCGGTGTGAAGTTCCGCGTGGATTTGTGCCCGCCGTGACCAATCCTCGATGTAGTTGGCAAGCGCCGCGCGCAGTCCCAGATCGTCGAGCGCAGTGGGCCGCAGTTCCCAAACCAGGTGATCCACGTCGCGATCGAGTTGCTGGGCAACTTCCTCGAGTGCCGCGATCTCGGCCGACAAATCGCCATGGCCGTTCGCGGCGTCCTTGATGGCGCGGATGCGAAGGCCGAGCGCGGTCAGCTGCTCGCCGAACTGATCGTGCATCTCGCGCGCGATACGGCGCCGTTCGTCTTCCTGGGCAAACACCAATCGGCCGAGGAGCTCTGTGCGCGCGCGTTCGCTGCGTTCCCGCTCGCGGGACTCCTCTGCCTGCTTCCGCTCGGTCAGATCGAAATGCGTGCCGACGATCCGTACGACTGGGCCGTTCGGCTCGCGGCGCACCGGGAATCCACGCGACAGTACGTGGATGTAGTGGCCGTTCTTGTGACGCAGACGGAATTCCATCTCGTACGGCATCTCACCTTGCGAGACGGAGGTATTCACATGGGTGGCGCGATTGAGATCATCGGGGTGAATGAGTCGCTCGAACGCGCTGACGTGCGGCTCGATTTCGTGATCCTCGTAGCCGAGCATGCGCTTCCAGTGGGGCGAGTAGACCACCGCGCCTGTCTCGAGGTTCCAGTCGTAGATCCCTTCCTGCGCGCCCGCGAATGCCAGCGTCAGTCGCTCCTCGCTCTCGCGCAGCGCCGCTTCGGCGCGCTTCCGCTCGGTCAAGTCGAAATGGGTGCCGACGATGCGCACCACCGGACCGCCAGGCTCGCGCCGAACCGGCAGGCCGCGCGAGAGAACGTCGACAAAGTGGCCGGCCTTGTGACGAAGGCGGAACTCGGCCTCATAGCCGCGCTCACCGCGTGCGACTGCGGCGTTGAGCGCGCGCGCTCGCTCGTGATCGTCAGGGTGGAGCAGGCGTTCCCATGCGCTCACATGCGGCTCGATCTCCCACTCCTCGTAGCCGAGCATCTGCTTCCAGCGCGGTGAGTACACGACTTGCCCGGTCTCGAGATTCCAGTCCCACACGCCTTCCTGTGCACCGGCGAATGCCAGAGACAGGCGCTCTTCGCTCTCGCGTAGTGCGGCCTCGGTCCGTTTGCGCTCGGTGATATCGCGCATGACCGACTCGATCGCGCGGCCGTTGGAATCCTCGAACAGCGTGCACGCGACTTCGACCTCTGTCACAGCGCCGTTGAGTCCGACGGCGCGCTCATCGTTCACCGGCACGGTGCAACCGGCGAGGAGCTTCGACACGCGATCGCGAAGGTGGACGTGCTGGTCGATGTGAAAGAAGTCGAACGGAGATCGTCCTAACACCTCGTCGGCGGACGAGGCGCCGAAGATCCGGATCGCGGCCGGATTCACGAAGACGATGCGGGAGTCTCGGGTGATGAAGATGCCGTCCGGCGACAACTCCACCACTCGCCGATATTGGTCGTCGTGGTCGGACACCCTTGCTCCTGTGATTCTTGGAGCGCCAGTCTACCTCGTTCAGGTGAGGAGTCATGGCACGAAAGTGCCATGGATGGCGATCGAGCTCTGCCATATCTGCTTAGCGTTTGTCTGAGTATTTCTTAGCGTCCCTTCGTGTCAGCGACCGATTGGCCCTTGATTGGCCATTGACCCGAAAGGCGATTTTTCTTACTGGACCGCAGAGGCCGGAGCTGCGTTTCTACTTCTTCGGCAGGATCTCGAAATAGCGATTGTTCTCGTTGCAGATGTACTCGAGGAGTTCGGTATCCGCCTGGTACAACAGCGGCAGCGTTACAGTCCATGGCTTCGCGTACGCGCCCGGGTCGTCGATGGTGATGTCGATATCCATGTGACCGAAGTCCCTGCGTCGGAAGCGTTCGGTCACACGCAGTCGGGCCGTGTTGGGATGGCCGGCGTTATCGAGCCAGCCCTTGTCGTTGAAGCCAGCGGTCTCTACGACGAAGTCGTCGCCCATCCAGCGACCGATCGAATATCCGTTCCACGTGGGGTTCATGTCGGGAGGATGCGTGCGGCCATCGGTGAAGATCTCGCGCCAGCCGTGAATCGCCTCGTAGAGGATGACGACCCGCCCCGCAGCCGTGACGATGCGCATCGGGTACGCACTGCTCACGAGATCGGACCGTGGCACGCCGCCGGGGATACAACTCGCGCTTGGATCGTCGCGACTGGAATTCTCGCGCCGCTCGCGAACGAGCGCTTCGGTGGCCGGCAGCATCACGACGTCGCCAGGCTTCGCGCCGCGCGTCAGATCCGAGATGTAGTTCACGCTCGCGCGCCACAGTCCGGCGATATCGGGTTTGCCGTCGGGCGTACGCGGGGTGGGCGCCGAGAGATTTGCCCGGCCGTCGGGCAGACGCGGAATGCCCGGCGTCGGGTACTTCAGCCACTGCGCATCGAGCGCGGCTGACAACGATAGCGCAAGCATCACTCCTGCTGTCGTTGTCAGTCGCATCGAGCTACCTCCAACACGAACCACAACTACCAACCAGCTTCACCTGAGCTGTACGAGCGCTTCGTTGGCGGCTTGAAGCGAACCCGCCTGGCCCGCATGCGATCGCGTGCGCCGCCGCCCGGGGAGTTGCGCGCGGGGGAGTATAGAGCGCTTTTTGTTTCGCCGTAACCGCGTCCTTTGTCCCTGCTCCGTGGTCCTGGGTCGCTCCCTCAATCAGGGGATAGCGCCCGGATTTCGCTCAGAATCGCAGTCTCTCCGAGTTAGCATTGGGCGTGCGAATCCTCGCTCGGAAGGGCTTCGTCTACGCGTGTCTCGCCGCGTGGGCCGCTGCGGTTCCGGCGAACTGGTCCGCACCGCAGGCGGCCGTCCAGGCACCCGCCGCATCACCGGTCGCGTCCAATCGCGCCACCTTCGAGCGCTACTGCCTGACCTGCCACACGACTCGGCAGAAAGAGCGCGGCGTCGTTCCGATCGCGCTCGACACGCTCGATCTGTCACGCATCGCGGCCGACGCGCCCGTGTGGGAGAAGGTCGTGTTGAAACTGCGCGCCGGTGTCATGCCGCCGGCCGGCGCCCCGCGTCCGGACAAAGCGACGCACGACGGCTTCGCCTCGTGGCTCGAAGGCGAGCTCGATCGCAGCTGGACCGCGAATCCCGATCCCGGTCGCACCGAACCCTTGCATCGCTTGAATCGCGTCGAGTACCGCAACGCGGTCCGCGATCTGCTCGATCTGGATCTCGACGTCTCGGCGCTGCTGCCTGGCGACGATGTGAGCTACGGGTTCGACAACATTGCCGGTGTGCTGAAGTTGTCGCCGACGCTGATGGAGCGGTACTTGTCGGCGGCACAGAAGGTGAGTCGTCTCGCGGTCGGGACGCCTCCGCGGACGCCGAGCATCGACTATTACCGCGTTGCCGACGATCTCTCACAGGACGTGCAGTTGCCGGGGCTGCCGCTCGGCACGCGTGGCGGCACGAAGATCAGCTATGCGTTCCCAATGGACGCGGTGTACGAGATCCGGCCGCGTCTGACACGCGACCTGAATGAAAGCCTGCCGCTTTACACGGAGCCGCAGGTCGTCGAGATCAGCATCGACGGTCGGCGCGTCGGCATGTTCACGTTGCCGGGCATCGGCGCGCGCGAAGGTCGTGGTGCACCGCCGCCCGAGGATCCATCTTCCGATCCACCTGCTTCACCACCGGTGTCTGCTGCGCCCGCCTCGCCGGGTCAGGAACCCGCGCGTCCGGCGATCTCGCAGATTGCGCAAGCGGTTCGCGCCAGCGCGAAGGAGCGGCAGTCGCGCAACCGCGCTGATGAATCGTGGAACGTGCGCGTGCCAGTGAAAGCGGGTCAGCGCGATGTCGTTGTCACATTCCTCAATCGCGTGTCGGCGCTCGACGAGACCGCACGCTTGCCGTTCCAGCGACCATATCCAGCCGGCGTCAATATTCCCGAGACGCGTTTGGGCGCATATCTGCGCAGCGTCGAGATCGTCGGCCCGATCGATCCCACGGGCTCCGGGCAGTCAGACAGTCGACGGCGCATCTTCACGTGCGCGACGAAGGACGATGCGTGCGCGCGGACGATTCTCTCGACGCTGGCCCGCCGCGCCTATCGTCGCCCGGTGACGACGGCTGATGTGGACCCTCTATTCGCGTTCTATCGCGAGCGCTCCGCCTCCGCGAACGCTACGGCGGACAAGAAGAACGCCAGCTTCGACGAAGGCATCGAACTCGCGCTCCGCCGGTTGCTCGTCAGCCCCGAGTTCCTGTTCCGCGTCGAGCGCGATCCGGCGAACACGCCGAGTGGCCGCGCCTATCGCATCAGTGATATCGGGCTCGCGTCGCGCCTGTCGTTCTTCTTGTGGAGCAGCATTCCCGACGATCCGTTGCTCGAACTCGCCGAGCGAGGACAGCTGTCCACGCCGGCGGTGCTGTCGCGCGAAGTCCGCCGTATGCTGGCCGACCCGCGCGCGGATGCATTCATTACCAACTTCGCGGGGCAGTGGTTGTTCCTGCGCAATCTCGACGCAGCGGTCCCCGTGCAGAGCATCTTCCCGGACTTCGATGACGGACTGCGTCAGTCGTTCCGTCGCGAAACCGAGCTCTTCTTCGACAGCATCGTCCGCGAGGATCGCAGCGCGTTCGATCTGCTGCGCGCCAACTACACATTCCTGAACGAGCGACTGGCGAAGCATTACGGCATCGCGAACGTAAAGGGCAACTACTTCAGACGTGTGACGCTCGACAACACCAGTCCACGCAACGGTCTGCTTGGGCAGGGCGCGATTCTGACGGTGACGTCGTATCCCGATCGCACGTCGCCAGTGGTGCGCGGCAAGTGGATCCTCGAGAACCTGCTCGGTACGCCGCCGCCCCCGCCGTTGCCGAACGTGCCGCCGCTGAAGCCAACGAACAATGAAGGCGCCGTGCTCTCGATGCGTCAGCGCATGGAGCAGCATCGCGCCAATCCGGTGTGTGCCAGCTGTCACGCGATGATGGACCCGCTGGGCCTGTCGCTCGAGAACTTCGACGCCGTGGGCAAGTGGCGAACGCTGGGTGAGTCGTCTACGGCGATCGACGCGAGAGGCAGAGCCCCCGACGGCACGACGTTCGAAGGTCCGACGGGATTGCGTGACATGTTGCTGCAGTCGGATCGGTTCGTGCCGACGCTGACCGAGAAGATGCTGACCTACGCACTCGGCCGTGGCCTCGAGTACGCCGACATGCCGGCGGTGCGTGCAATCGTGCGCGATGCGGCGAAGAACGACTATCGTGTGTCGGCCCTGATCGCAGGTATCGTGCAGAGTGCGCCGTTTCGAATGCGGAGAGTGGGATGAGGAATGCGGAGAGTGGGGACGTAGAGGCGGGTCTTTAGACCCGCCTTTGTGGGGATCGCCATGTTCATCACCAAGAAGGCACTCGATCGGCGAACCGTGCTTCGCGGCATAGGGCGCGCGGGCGCGGCGGCGCTCGCCTTGCCG
>DATCXH010000123.1:0-3149 GCA_036565925.1 Vicinamibacterales bacterium | reverse complement strand
AAGACCAAGACGAAACCCACCATCAACGTCTACAACTCAGGCGCCTATCTCGGCGCTCTGCCAAACGGCGGCGTGACGTTCGATACGCTTGTCGGGCGTGGCGTGCACTTCGCGGTGTGCCAGATGGCGTCGCGGCGGTTCGCCGGCGTGATTGCCAACGCGCACAAGCTCGATGCCGAGGCGGTGTACAAAGAGCTCACCTCGAACCTGATTCGCAACTCACACATGGTGCCGGCGGGCATCGTCGCGGTGAATCGCGCGCAGGAGCGTGGCTACGCTTTCGCGAACGCGGGGTAACCAGTTCCAGGTTCCAGGTTCCGGGTTCCGGGTTCCGGGTTCCGGGTTCCAAGTTCGACGTTCGTGGTGCATTCGTATGCGAAGACCACTCATAGTTCTCTGTGCAGTGCTGTGCGCGACAGCGGTGACGGCCGCGAGCGATGGGCTGCAGGTGCGCAGCATCGACGGTCACGCCTTCGCACTGTTTGCACCGAAGGGATCGGCCAGCGCGATCTTCTTCGTGGCGACTGATTGCCCCATCTCCAACTGGTACGCGCCGACGATTCAGCAGGTGTGCCGTGACTACGCGGCGCGTGGTGTGGACTGCACGCTCGTTTACGAAGACGTGGACCTCGGCGCCAAACCCGCCGTACTCGATGGCGCGGTTCGCACGCATCTAACCGATTACGGCTACGGATCCTTCACGGCGACTGTGGACCGCACCCGCGCCGTGGCGAAGCGTGCGCGCGCGACGATCACACCGTCGGTGGTGCTCGTCGATCGCGCCGGCACGATCCGTTATCGCGGCCGGATCGACAACGGCTACGCCGAACTCGGCAAGCCGCGTCAGCACGTGACGTCGCACGATCTGCGGACATCGCTGGACGCGCTGCTGGCTGGACGGCCAGTGCCGACGCCGGAGACGGAAGCCCTGGGCTGTTACATCGCTGATCCCGCGAGTCTGAGAAAGCCGTAGGGCTCAGAAGAAACCGTAGGGCCGGTCCTTCGGGACTGCCTCGGGAAAGGAATACACGAATCATGCGCCGACATCTGCTGCTCTCCATGCTTGCGGTAGTGGTGATTGGATCCGCCGTCGTCCTCGCTCAAACGGCGCGACGTACCAGTGCGACGCCGCCGGCGTCGGCATCAGTGACCTTCGCCGAAGCCGTCGCGCCCATCGTGTACGCCAACTGCGTGACCTGCCATCGGCCGGGTCAGGCCGCACCGTTCTCATTGATTTCGTATGAGGACGTCGCGAAGCGCGGCGCGCTCATCGCTCGTGTCACTCAGTCGCGTTACATGCCTCCATGGCACGGCGACTCCGACTTCGGTGGGTTCGTCGGCGAGCGGCGTTTGACCGACGGGCAGATCGCGACGATTGCGGCGTGGGTCAAGCAGGGCATGCCGCGCGGCGATGAACGTCGTATGCCGGCGCTCCCGGAGGCCGCCGCGGACGGATGGCAGCTCGGACAACCGGATCTCGTTCTCGAGATGCCGAGCGGTTTCGACGTGCGTGCGACGGGACCGGACGTGTTCCGCAACTTCGTCATCCCGACGCGCCTCACCGAAGACAAGTGGGTGCGAGGCGTCGAGTACCGACCGGGGGCACGCAAGGTGGTGCATCACGCGATCTTTGCGGCCGTGCCCGGCGGCAGTCTCGCGGCCCAGGACGGCGCTGACGGACGTCCAGGCTTCGGTGGGATGGGTACGGTAGGTTTGCTCAACGGCAACGGACAAGGTACGCAGGGCCTCGGCGGCTGGGCCGTCGGCGCGACGCCGCAGATGATGCCTGAGGGCATCGCGACTCGTCTGCCGAAAGGATCGGACTTCCTCCTGCAGGTGCACTTCCATCCCAGCGGGAAACCTGAGACCGAGAAATCGCTCGTCGGGATCTACTTCTCCGATCGGCCGCCGGACAAGAACCTGATGACGATATCTGTGCCCACGCTCTTCGGTGTCGGCGCAGGCATCGACATTCCCGCTGGCACAAAGGAGTACACGATCAAGGAATCCTTCACGCTGCCTGGCGACATGAAGGTGTATAGCGCGGGCGCGCACGCCCACTATCTGGCGCGGCAGATGGTCGCGACGGCCACGTTGCCTGACGGTTCGACGCGCTCGCTGCTCAGGATCAAGGATTGGGACTTCAACTGGCAGGACGGGTACGTCTACAAGCAACCGTTCACGTTGCCCAAAGGGACGCGCATCGACGCGACGATTACCTACGACAACACCGCTGAGAACCCACGCAACCCGGTCAGTCCACCGCGCCGCGCGGTGTTCGGTGAGCAGTCGTTCGACGAGATGGGCGCGGTGCTGTTCGATTTCGAGGTGGTGAATATCGCCGATAGGCCGGCGTTCGAGGACGCGATCGGAAAGCGCGTCAAGGAGACGATTGCCGCCGCCGGCAAGAATGGGACGCTGGGCCGCTTTCTTGCGCGAGCCAATCGTGAGCGCGGAGGCCGACAGCAACTGACCGTCCTCGATCGATCCGGAGCCGTGGTGACGCGAGTCGCCGATCCCGCATTTCTCCAGCATGCGGCGATGTCGCCCGACGGCAAACAGGTCGCCGCGCTGAAAGTCGATCCCGATACCGGATATGACGACATCTGGATCTTCGACGTGGCGACCGGCGAAGGCCGTGCCCTGATGAGCGACGAGGCGCGCGAGATGACGCCAGTCTGGTCGGCCGATGGCCGTTCGATTGCCTACGTGTCCGTGCGTGAGAACACCTACGGGATTTATCGAAGACCCGTGGACGGCAAAGGCGTCGAGGAGCGGTTGTATCAACATCCCAACGGCTCGACGATCTTTCTCACTGACTGGTCGGCCGACGGCAAGCTGCTGACGTTCTGGAGCAACGACAACATGTTCGTGATGTCACTCACCGGCGATCGCACGCCGGTGGAGATGGTGAACGCGCGCGGCGGACGTTTCTCGCCGGACGGACGACTCCTGGCGTTCAATCGTGCCGCTGAGGCTCCAGGAAAGTTCCACGTCTACGTGTTACAGATGGATACCTCCTCGACCGCGAACCTCGCGGCGTCGCTCGAGGCGAAGCCGCGGCAGGTATCGATCGACAACGCAGTCGGTGGACTGTTCTGGCGCCGGGACGGGCGTGAACTGGTGTTCATGTCGCAGCCGCCCAAGCC
>DATCXH010001131.1:0-2089 GCA_036565925.1 Vicinamibacterales bacterium | reverse complement strand
GTGTCCTCCGGTCCCTGAGATCCGGAGCCAGCCGCGACAATCGATGGCCCCGCGATGAGGCCCGACGCAATGGCATCGCGCAGCGCGGTGATGCTGTGGACGTCTGAGCCCAGGTCGCGCACGGTCGTGAAGCCGGCCTCGAGCGTACGACGCGCATTGTCGACGCCGATCAACAGGGTGTCCTCGATGTCGCGATTGAGTGCCTCCAGCCGCGCGCGCATCTTGTCGTCGTCGCTGAAGATGTGCACATGTCCGTCGATGAGACCCGGCAGCACGAACTCGCGCTTGAGATCGATGAGTCGCGCGCCGGCCGGAGGCGCCACGTGGCCGTCACGAATCGCTTCGATGCGCGTCCCGCGAACGATGATCGTCGACGCTCCGCGTGGCGCCTGGCCCGGACGATCGAGCAGCGCGCCAGCATGAATGACGACGACCGGCTCGGCCGGGGTTTGGGCCCGCACCGCGAGCGCGACGACGGCGACGAATAGGGCGGCAACGAGGATCCGCTGAACGGCAGTCATTATGGCAACCGAGTATACGGGAGAGCGGAGGTAAGATTGCCGTTCACCGATGGCCCTTTCCCCAGGTCACAGGCTTGGTCCGTACGAGATCGTGTCCGCGATTGGCGCCGGTGGCATGGGTGAGGTCTACAAGGCGATCGATACACGCCTCGGCCGCACGGTCGCCATCAAGACGCTCGACAGTGCCCACGACGATCGGTTTCGGCAGGAGGCTCGCGCGGTTGCGGCCCTGAATCATCCGCACATCTGCGTGCTCTACGACGTCGGCCCAGGCTATCTCGTCATGGAATACATCGACGGACAGCCGCTTCACGGTCCGCTGCCGTTCACCGAGGTCGTTCGCGTTGCCACCCAAGTGGCCGACGCCCTCGACGCCGCACACGCACGCGGCATCCTGCACCGCGATCTCAAGCCGGCCAACATCATGATGACGACGAGCGGCGCCAAGCTGCTCGACTTCGGTCTCGCCAAGATCCTGGCCGAGGCCACCGACGATGCGACGCGGACGATGGCGGGCACGGTGATGGGCACCGCGTCGTACATGTCGCCCGAGCAGGCGCAGGGCAAAGTCATTGATGCGCGCTCGGACGTCTTCAGCTTCGGCGCGGTGCTCTACGAACTGCTGACCGGTAAACGTGTATTCGAGCGAGACTCGTTGCTCGACACGCTCAATGCCGTGGTGCGCGAAGACCCTCGTCCACCCGACTCTCCGGCCTCGTCCATCGTCATGCGGTGTCTGGCGAAGCAGCCGGAGAGGCGATTCCAGACGATCGCCGAAGTGAAGGCGGCGCTCGAGCAGTTGCGATCGGCACCGGCGGGTGTCGTGCAGACGATCCCGTCGATCGCGGTGCTCCCATTCGCGAACATGAGTCAGAGCGCGGACGACGAGTTCTTCAGCGATGGTCTCGCAGAAGAGATCATCAACGCGCTCGTGCAGGTGCCGGGCTTGAAGGTGATCGCGCGCACGTCGGCGTTCGCGTTCAAGGGCAAGAACGAAGACATCCGCAAGATCGCCGAGACGCTCGGCGTCACCAATGTGCTCGAAGGCAGCGTGCGTCGCGCCGGATCACGGATTCGCGTCACGGCGCAGTTGATCCTCGCGCGTGACGGCACGCATCTCTGGTCGCAGCGCTACGATCGTGAGCTCGCCGACATCTTCGACGTGCAGGACGAGATCGCGGCAGCGATCGCTGGCGCATTGAAGTTGAAGCTTGCGCCGGTGCAGGAGCGCCGCATGCCGAGTGTGCCGGCGTATGAGGCGTATCTCAAATACCGGTATTACCAGTGGCGTTTCACGCCCGAGGATTCGCAGCGCAGCCGCGAGTGCCTCGAGCAGGCGCTCGCACTCGACCCAGGTTTCGCGCTGCCGTACGTCGGCCTCGCTGACTACCACCTCGCGCTCGCGGCGGTTGGCGCGGAGTCATCTCTCGAGGCGATGCCGAAAGCGCGCGAGCTGGCCATGCGCGCGCTCTCGATCGATCCGGATCTCCCGGAAGCCCACGCCATGCTCGGCATCGTTGCCGGCGTGCTCGATTACGACTGGCAGGAACTCGAACGTCGCTTCCAGG
>DATCXH010000546.1:0-2143 GCA_036565925.1 Vicinamibacterales bacterium | reverse complement strand
ACGGTCACGGCGAGGTCCGGGCGATTGCTGATCAGGGCGTCGACGCCCCAGCCCAACAGACGCTGCATGTCGGCGGCTTCGTCGATCGTCCACAGTTGCACTTCGAGCCCGGCGCGATGCGCGTGGCGGATGAACCGACGTGAGACGACGCGTAGCGAGCCGGCGTGCTCGGGCACTTGATATCCGCCGTATCGCGGGTGCATCGGCGGCCAACCCGCCCACGATCGATAGAGCGCCAGCCGAACTTCCGACCGGCTCGCACTACTGGCCATGGAGGGCAGCGCGGCGCGAGCCGCGGTGAGACTCCGCGATCCATAGCCGGCCGCGCAGACGCGATCGACGGCATTGGCCTTGAGGACCTCTGCTGCAAGCACCAGACCCATTTCCTCGGAGTCGGGTTTCATCTCAACGATGATCGGCACATCTGGATACCGTTCGAGGACTTCACCGAGAGTGGGAATATGGACGCTCTGCCCCCGGAAAGGATGCCCGCCCGCGTTGTCTGTAAACCGGTATCCGGCGTCCACGCGCGACAACTCGGCCGCGGTACGTGCAGATACGGGTCCGGTCGTATTCGTTGTGCGATCGAGCGTTTGGTCGTGACACACGACGGCAATTCCGTCCGCGGACAGGTGGATGTCGAGTTCCAGGCCATCCGCGCCCGCTGCCAGGCCCCGGTCGAACGCCGCAATCGTGTTTTCAGGACCGAGGGCACAGCCGCCACGATGCGCGAAGACGCGCGGGCGACCGGGCCCCCGAAAGAAAGGCACAATGCACAATGCTCAATGCCCAATGACCAAAACGCAAGGCTCAACGTTTGGGCCTTGAGCATTGAGCATTCGGCATTGTGCCTTTGATAGGATCCGGAATATGTCCAAGAGGTCCATCTCCACGCTGGGTGTTTTGCGTCAGGCCGTCGAGCGAGGCGAGGTGGCGCACCGGACAGTGCAGGAAGAGGTTCGCGAGAACCTGATCCAGGCGTTGCGCGGCGGGGGTCCGTTGTTTCCAGGCATCATCGGTTACGACGACACGGTTGTGCCGCAGCTCGTCAATGCACTTCTTTCGCAACACAATTTCATCCTGCTTGGCCTTCGCGGTCAGGCGAAAACGCGGCTGTTGCGCGCGTTGGTCACGCTGCTCGATGAAGAAATCCCGGTCATGCCGGGGTGCGAGATCAATGACGACCCGCTGGCACCGATCTGTGCCTCGTGCCGGGCACGCATCGCCTCGGGTGGCGATTCGACGCCGATCGAATGGCTCCACCGCGATCTGCGATACGTCGAGAAGCTGGCGACACCGGATGTGACGATTGCCGACATGGTCGGCGACATCGATCCGATCAAAGCCGCGAAGTCCGGACTGCAGCTGTCGAGCGAGCTGACCATGCACTACGGTCTGCTGCCGCGTGCCAATCGCGGCATCTTCGCCATTAACGAGCTGCCCGATCTCGCCGGCAAGATTCAGGTCGGCCTGTTCAACATCCTGCAGGAAGGCGACATTCAGATTAAGGGCTACCCCGTTCGCCTGCCGCTCGATGTGCTGATGGCGTTCACGGCCAACCCGGAGGACTACACCGCACGCGGCAAGATCATCACGCCGCTCAAAGATCGCATTGGCTCCGAGATCCGCACGCACTATCCGAGCGGGCGCGCCGACGCAATGGCGATCACGGCGCAGGAAGCCTGGATGACAGGAAGAAACGGCGCCGCTCCGCGCGCGACGGTACCGACGTTTGTCGCCGAGATCGTCGAAGAGATCGCGTTCCAGGCACGCCAGGATCGCCGCATTGACAAGCGTTCCGGGGTCAGCCAGCGTCTGCCGATCTCGGCGGTCGAGAACGTCGTCTCGAATGCGGAGCGTCGGGCGATTGCGTCGAGTGAGCCCGAGGCGGTCGCCAGAGTCACCGACGTCTACGCGGCTCTGCCATCGATCACCGGCAAGTTCGAGATGGAATACGAAGGCGAGCTGAAAGGCGCCGAGACGGTCGCTCGCGACCTGATCCGCGCCGCCGTGGCGACAGTGGCTGATGGATATCTCTCGCATCTTGAAACACGCGGGGTGATTGAGTGGTTCGACCTCGGCGGCAGCCTGCAGCTGAGCGACACGATGAGCGCCAACGACGTCATCACCAGCGCTGGCCAGG
>DATCXH010000214.1:0-5442 GCA_036565925.1 Vicinamibacterales bacterium | reverse complement strand
CACGCACCCAAACCGTGCGCCCGTCGATCGACCTGGCTGCGTTCGAATCGCTCTACGAATCGCACGGGGCCCGGATGAAGAGCCTCGCGCTCAACGTGCTGGGCAATCGCTCCGACGCCGAGGACGCGGTCCAGGAGACGTTCCTGCGCGCGTACAAGAACCGGCACTCGTTCCGGAGCGACGCCGCGCTATGGACGTGGGTCTATCGCATTCTGCTGAACGCCTGCCACGACATCGGCCGGAGCCGGGCGGCGCGGCGGGACAATCAGATGGTCGACGCCGACGCTGCGGTGGACCTGCCGACGCCGGCGGGCGACAGCCCGATGCGACTGACACTGCAGCGCGCGGTTGATGGGCTGGCGCCGATCTATCGGGCTGTGTTTCTACTGTGCGAGGTCGAAGGGTACACGCATCGTGAGGTCGCCGGCATTCTCGAGATCCCCGAGGGAACCTCGAAGGGCCGGCTGTTCGAAGCGCGACGCCAACTGAAACAGACACTCGCCGGACGTGAACTGGCGCAGAGGGGCGATACGTGGGAGTGCACGGGAGCCAGCGCGGCGACGAGCGAGACGAGCAATTGTCCGCCGTCGCCCGATCGCTCCACCGCGAGTGGCACAGTCCGGCGCTCTGGCCAACGATCGCGGCCCTCATGCGGGCCCACGATCAGTCGCCGGCCGGCGGTCGTCAGTTGCTGAATGCGGTGACCGCCTGTCTTAGCCCTTGCACTGCGTCGGCGCCCACTTCGCGCCGTTCGGCTCCTTCTTGAAATGCGTGCTGGTGACGAAGTCCTGATTCAGATACTTCGCGTCCGACACGATCGTCGTCACCACCAGCCACTCGTCACCGTTCGGCGCCGGAAAGCGATCGAAATACTCCGTGAGCGTGGCGTTCTCGCTATACGGGACGCCGTTCTTCCGCAGCCACCCAGCGCTCATCATGGTAGTCGCCACTTTCAGATTGCCTGTGCGCGGAGCCTGGGCTGCACCACGTCCGCCGCCGGCCACTTCCCACTCGGCGAGGGAGAAGCCCTGAAGCGTGCGTTGGGCAGGTGCCGTCTGACTCTTGTCGAACATCAGCCTGCGAGTCTGCGTTCCTGCATCAGTCTCGACCTTGATCGTCCGATCGTTTTCCCACGTGATATGCAGGCGGGTCGGAATGCGCATCAGGCCGGCGGCACCATAGGCCAGGCAGGAACCATCGGTCGACGGGTCCCATGAGTTGGCGACCTTCGTCCCCTCTGCGTTGAGCGGCACGCTCGCGACATCGCCCTTGGGAGGGGTGACCATGCGCCACCGCCAATCCTCGGTGACGACGGCCACCCAGTAGCCGGTGACATCGATCGGCGCCGCCGCTTGTGGCGTCGGCGGCGCCGCAGGCGCAGCACCCTGACCACGCTGCGCGACGATACTCGGAGCCAGACTTAGTAACACTGCAAACGTGACGATGACAACCCCGCGTCTCATCAATGCTCCTTCGGCACGTCCAGAAGGTCGTGCCCACGTCCACAGGACGTCCACTACTTCTGTGTCAGGCTGCGATATGCCGCTTCGAGGAACTTGTCCGTCGTCCATGCGCCCTGCGTGGCGCCGTAGCGTCCCTCGTAATCGCGCAGCAACCCTGCCGCTTTCACCTGCTCCAGCGTCCGGCCCTTCTTGATCGCATCAGCAAGGCGGTCGCGAATGATCGTCATCATGTCGCGATATTCAACGACGTCCGCTTCGTCGGTCAGCCGTCCGTGTCCGGGAATCACGTAGGTCCCGCCTTCCTGCTTGTCTTTGGGGACTGTGATGTCGAGAATGCGATTCAGCGAGTCGAGGATGCCGTTGAGGCTCCCTGATGAATCGATCACCGGGAACGTCACTGTGTTGAAGACGTCGCCAGCGACCACCACGTCGGACTTGCGGAAGAACACGATCACGTCCCCGTCAGTGTGCGCGTCTGGCTGATACAGGATCTGAACCGCCTCGCCGTTGAAGTAGAGCTCGTTCTCCTCGGTGAAAAACGTGTCGGTTGGCAGCATCAAGCCGGTCGCCGGCTTCGCGTTGCCCTCCGGTTCGACCATGCGCTTCATCACGTTCTCGTGGGCGATGATCTGCGCCGAGTTCGCCGCAGATTGACCGACCTGCGCCGCGAAATTGCCGCCGACCACCGACTCGCCGGCATCCGCCACTTTCGCATTGCCGCCCGTGTGATCGGCATGCGCGTGCGTGTTGATGATCCAGCGGATCGGCTTGTCGCCGGCAATCTTCCGCACTTCCGCAATCAACTTGTCGGCCTGCGTGTCGGTCATCGTGTCCACGATGAGCACGCCCTCGTCACCAATCTGCGCGGCGGCATTGACGCCGTTGCCAACCAGCATCCAGACGTTGCCCTGCACGTGAAGAGACTTCACATCAGAGGACTGACTCTGGGCTCCAGGCTCTCGGCCTTGGGCTGCGGGCCGGGTCGTTGCGGCTGGCTGAGGTTTGTAGCCTGGCTTGATCGATTCAGGCAGAGCGGTGTCGGCTCCGCCGCGCACTTCCTGCGGCGGCAGATTGTGCTTCTTCGCGTAGTCGCCGAGGAACGGGTTCTCGCCGGGCAGATAATGCGGAACCTCGCCCTTTTCGTGAGGCACCTCCACTGCCGGATGGCAGGGATACGGGGGCATCGCGGGATTGAGCGTGAGTGCAAAGCCGTTGGTTTTGATCAAGGGCTCGGTCAGATAGCTCGGGTCCTCGACCATCGAGATGTGTGTCAGGTAGTTGCCATGTCGGATGAAGCGCTCGGTCATCGTCGCCTGGTCGGTGATCAACAGACCGTTGCGTCGAATCCATCCGGCTTTCAAGTGCGTCGTCTTCACGACGAGCACATTGCCCTCCCACGTGCCGGTTGAGAATCCCTGCCACGTGTGAGCCGCATATTCCGGCGGATGCGGCCGGCCATCCATCCAGATCTCGCGCTCCTGCTCCTGCCACTGAATGTGCGTGTTCAGTTTGATCGTGGCCTGTGTCGCATGGTCGACGTCGGCGGTGATGCGCAGATTGCCGACGCCGCGGAATCCGTACGTCGAGGGATGGGGCTTGCACTGATGCTCCGGAAGCGTCAGCAGCGACGACATCCAGCTATCGGCACGCATGCGTGCCGCGTCGTTGATCGGCAGCCCGGAGTAATCGCCGATATCGGGACCCGGCACGCGCTCGACTTGATCCTCGTGGAAGATGGGCGCCCACATGCCGCCCAGGTCAACTTGCGCCGACGCTGGCCGAACATCGAGTACGCTGAAGAACGCCGCAACGATGATGACCCCGACTGGGGTGGCTCTCACCCCTCGATGATCCTCGGGGTGCCCTGAGCGTAAGTCGAATGGCATGGGCGGGAATATTACTACCGGCGCCCAACCTGTGAGAGACTCTACGGTCGACTCAGATCACTCCGATGTTAATGAGGCTTGCCGCAAGGCCTGTCGAAGGGCTTGCCCTGAGCGGCGTCGAAGGGACACGACTTTTAGCATGGACTTCATCATTCAGCTCCAGCACAGCGCCGTTATGGACTGGGTCCGGGAAAGCGGGTCGCTGCTGGGATATCCGGCCATCCTCTTCCTGCACACGATTGGTCTGGCCACCGTCGCCGGCCTCAGTGGCGCAATCGATTTAAGGGTTTTGGGCGTCGCCTCACGGATTCCTCTGGCGCCGCTGAACCGATTCTTTCCGTTCATCTGGGGTGCATTCGGCGTGACTGCGGCCTCTGGCGTGACGCTGCTGATTGCCGACGCCGAGACCAAGCTGAGGAGTCCGGTCTTCTACATTAAGATGGCGTTCATCATTCTGGCGTTGATCAACCTACAGTTGTTGAAGAAGCGGGTCTTCACCGACCCCAACGTCGATACGCATCCAGTGACCAGCCAGGCGCGGATGCTGGCGTTCACGTCACTGGTGTTCTGGGTCGCAGCGACAACGGCTGGCCGGTTGATGGCCTACATCGGTCCTGTGGCGGGTCTCGGGAGCTAGGGGACAACCATGAACGCACCACATTTTCATCTCATCCTGAATCACGTCCCGACCATCGGCACCGCAATCGCGATCGGCTTGCTCCTCCTTGGTCTGATTCGTCGCCAGGAAGCGCTGACGCGTGTGAGCCTCGAGGTGTTCTACGTCATCGCGCTCATCACCCTTCCGGCGTATCTCAGCGGGGTCGCCACCGGCATGCACCTCGAGACGATGCCTGACGTCTCGGTCGAGGCGATCCACAAACATCACGACGGCGCACTCGTCGCCTTTGGTTTGATGCTGCTCACCGGGCTCTCCGCGTGGTTCGGCCTCTGGCAATGGCGGCGTGTCAATCGGCCGTCATGGATCAACATCGGCATCGTTCTGGTTCTCTCGCTGTTGACGCTGACGACGATGGCGGGGACGGCAACGATGGGCGGAGAGATTCGTCACCCGGAGATGATGCCCGAAGGCTCCGCACCGACCGCCGGACCGACCTGGATTCACGCCGCGTCCATTCAGGCGATGGTCACGGACCACACGTGGATTTGGCCGTCACTCGAGGCACTGCACTTCATCGGGCTCTGGCTGCTCTTCGGCGTCGTCCTGTTGGTGAATCTGCGCATGCTCGGGATGATGAAAGCGGTACCGTTCTCGGCGTTGCATCGCATGCTGCCGTGGGCGGTGCTCGGCCTGGGGATCAACATCGTGAGCGGAATGATGTGGGTCATTGCCACGCCCGAGCAGTACATGTCGAACGTGTCATTCTTCTGGAAGATGGGCTTCCTGCTGCTGGCCGGTCTCAACCTGCTCTACGTCACCGCGTTTGACGAGGCGTGGCAGGTTGGCGCCAATGAGGACGCCTCATTCGGAAACAAGGCCATCGCCTTCGGCGCGATTGCGTCGTGGGTGTGTGTGATGTATTTCGGCCGTATGTTGCCGTTCCTCGGCAATGCTTTCTAGTGCGCTTTCATTTGGTCCTTGGTACTTCGTTCTTGGTGCTTGGTCCGTCCTCGGTCCCCGGTCCTCGGTCCGTCCTTGGTCCTTGGTCCGCTTGTCGTTGGCTTTGTAACGAGGACAAAGGACCGCGGACCAGGGACGGCCTAAGAACCAAGGCCCGCGGACATAGGACTTAATGACATGGGTCTAGCCACTACCGTCAGTCTCGTCGTCATCTGCGTGATGGTCGTTGTCGGTGCGATCGGGTTCGTGATCGATCGTCACGCGAGCAAGCTCGAACCGTAGAACGCAGGGGACGGCTGAGAACGCCGAGAGAAGTCGATCGCATCTATGAAAGGGGCCCTCGAGTCAAGACACACGTCAGCGCTCGCTCCGCGCGCCCGCATGGCCGCAGCGCCGGGCGTGCTCGCGAGCTGCCGGGCGCGCGCGCTCACTCGACGTGTGTCTTGACTCGAGGGGCCCTTTCATAGATGCGATCGACTTCTCTCGGCGTTCTCAGCCGTCCCCTGCGTTCTAC
>DATCXH010000815.1:0-4508 GCA_036565925.1 Vicinamibacterales bacterium | reverse complement strand
GACCGTACGGGTCGAGGAGCACCTTCTCCCGATCGAACCGTTGTCCGCGCTCGGGCGCGAATGGGCCATCGGCGCGGTAGGCGTAGATCTGGCCGGGCGCGAGGTTGGGGACGAAGATGTGCCAGTAGTGGTACGTCCTGTGTTGTCTCGCATCGAGCGGGATCACGCGCGACGGCCGTCGATCGAGGGCGTCGTCAAAGAGCAGCAGTTCCATCCGTGTAGCGTGCTTGGAGAAGACGCTGAAGTTCACGCCCTCGCCGGTGACGGTCGCGCCGAGCGGCGCGGTGTGGCGTGTCTCAGCGGTGAGGACGCTCATACCTCAGCTCCTCCCACGCCCAACGGGTTCACGTGCCAGATGTCGCGGCAGTATTCGCGAATCGAGCGGTCTGAGGAGAAGCGGCCGACACGTGCACTGTTGAGAATTGACATGCGCGTCCAGTTGGCGCGGTCCCGATAGGCGTCGTTGACCCGCTGCTGGCAGTCCACATACGACTGATAGTCGGCCAGCAGCATGTAGGGATCGTGATAGAGCAGCGAATCGACAATCGGCCGGAACAATTCGCTATCGCCCCCGGAAAAGGCGCCACTGCCGATCAGATCAATCGTTTCGCGCAGCTCGGGATTGGATTCATAGATGCCGCGCGGGTTGTAGCCCGACGCCCACAGCTGTTCGACGTCGCTGGCAGTGAGGCCGAACAGGAAGAAGTTGTCGTGACCGACGGCGTCGCGAATCTCCACGTTCGCGCCGTCGAGCGTGCCGATGGTCAGCGCGCCATTCATCGAGAACTTCATGTTGCCGGTGCCCGAGGCTTCCTTGCCCGCCAGCGAGATCTGTTCTGAGAGATCTGCCGCAGGATAGACGCGCTGACTGTTCTTGACGTTGAAGTCGGGCAAGAACACCACCCTCAGGCTCTTCGACACCTGGCGATCGCGGTTGATGGTGTCAGCAACGCTGTTGATCAACTTGATGATCAATTTGGCCATCCGGTAGCCAGGGGCCGCCTTGCCGCCGAAGATCACCGTTCGCGGCGTGATGGCATCACCGCGGCTGTGCTTCAGCCGCACGTACAACGTGACGAGATACAGCACGTTCAAGTGCTGTCGCTTGTACTCGTGGAGCCGCTTGACCTGGATGTCGAACAGCGACTGCGGATCGACGATGACCTCGGTCCGATCCTTGATGAGCGCGGCGAGGTCCCGTTTGTTCTCTGCCTTGACGCCTTCCCAGTCGCGCTGGAAGCCGGTGTCATTGGCGAGCGGCTCGATGCGTACCAGCTCGTGCTCCAGGTCGGAGATCCAGCGGTCGCCGATGTGGCGCGTGATCAGCGCCGCCAGCCTCGGGTTGCTCACCACCATCCAACGCCTCGGCGTCACGCCGTTGGTGACGTTGAGAAATTTCTCGGGCGACACGGTGTAGAAGTCCCGCAGCACCGTCTTCGTGAGCAGGTCGCTATGGAGCGCCGCGACGCCATTGATGGCATGACTCCCGACCGAGGCGAGATGCGCCATGCGCACGTAACGGGGGCCAGTCTCGTCGATGAGAGACAGCCGCTGCACCAGTTGATCGTCGCCGGGATGCTGATTCCGCACGTCGCTCAGGAATCGCTGATTGATCTCGTAGATGATTTCCAGGTGCCGCGGCAGCAGCCGCGCAAAGAGCGGCAGCGGCCACTTTTCGAGCGCTTCCGCGAGCAGCGTGTGGTTGGTGTACCCGCACGTCTCGCGCGTGATCGACCAGGCGGTATCCCAGTCCATCGTGTGCTCGTCGACAAGCAGTCGCACCAGCTCGGCGATCGCGATGGACGGGTGCGTGTCGTTCAGCTGCGCCGACCAGAACAAGGGGAAATCCTCGAGGCGCTTTCCGCGCATCAAATGCAGCCGAATCATGTCCTGCAGTGAGCACGAGACGAAGAAGTACTGCTGGGTGAGACGCAGCTCCTTGCCGGCCTCCGGCTCGTCATTGGGATAGAGCACCTTCGAGATCGTTTCCGAGGCGGCCTTCGCGTGAACCGCGCCGTAGTAGTCGCCAACATTGAAAGCGTCCAGATCGAACGACTCAGTTGCTTCCGCCTTCCACAGCCGCAGCAGATTGCTGGTGTGCGCACCGTAGCCGGGCACCGGCGTGTCGTATGCGACGCCCTTGACCATTCGCTCGGGAATCCACCGCACACGGTAGTGTCCTTGTGCGTCGTAGTACGGCTCAGTGTGTCCGCCGAAGCTCACGTCATAGGAGATTTCGGTGCGGACGATCTCCCAGGGATTGCCGAAGCGCAGCCACTTGTCGGTACTTTCGACTTGCCATCCATCACGAATCGCTTGATCGAAGATGCCGAACTCGTAGCGGATGCCGTAGCCGATGGCTGGCACGTTCAGCGTCGCCAGCGAGTCCATGTAGCATGCGGCCAGGCGACCAAGTCCGCCGTTGCCGAGGCCAGGTTCTTCTTCCTGTTCGAGGATCGCGCCGAGGTCATGGCCGACGCTGGCCATGGCCTGATCTGCCGCTTCGCGCAACCCGAGGCTGACGAGATTGTTTTCCAGATGCGGACCGACCAGGAATTCAGCGGAGAGATACGCCACGACTTTGGCGCTGACGCTGGGGTCGGCGATCGCGTCGAGGGTCGTGATGTATCGATCGAGAACGCGGTCGCAGACAGTGTGCGCCAGCGCCATGTACCAGTCGTTGCGAGTGGCGTGCGCCGGCCGCTTCGCCAGTCGATGATGCAGGTTCTCGATCACTGCGCGCGTCAGGTCGGTAGCCGGTGGGGCTGCACGACTCGTGCTGACGGTTCGTTCACGCGATCGATCGTCGGAGGTGCCTTGGGTTCGTGGTGTCATGAGTGCTTCACCGTCTAAGGCCGCTTGCGGCGTTTGACATGTAGTTGTGCGAGCGAGCGAGCGAGCGAGGCGTTGACCGACGCGACTTCCTCGTCGGAGATGTGCTCGCGAAGACGCGCTTCGGCGCGCCGCCGGGCTTCTTCCACCTTGGTCTCATCGATGTGCTCGGCGGCCACGGCCATGTCGGTCACGATGCCGACACGGTCGCCGGCAATGTCGACGAGCCCGGAACCGACGGCCAGCGACTGTTCCGACCCCGAGCGGTGCACGATGATCTCCCCCGGCACGAGCTCGGTGATGAGCGGCACGTGCATGGGATAGATACCCAGCTGTCCCTCAACGCAGGGGAGCGTCACCATGGTGACATCCTCGGAGAAAGCAACGCCCTCCGGTGTGACAATTTCGAGACGCAGCGTGTCCGCCATCTCAGCGTCAACCTCTCTTCACTTCCTCGATCCCGCCTTTCATGTAGAACTCACCTTCTGGGACACTGTCGTACTTCCCGTCGAGGATGTCCTTGAATCCACGGACCGTGTCGGCGACCTGTACCTGTTTGCCTTCGCGTCCCGTGAAGACCTGCGCGACGCTGAAGGGCTGGCTCAAGAACCGCTGAATGCGACGCGCTCGATACACCGTCGTTTTGTCCTCGGGGGGGAGTTCATCCATGCCGAGGATCGAGATGATGTCCTGGAGATCCTTGAAGCGCTGCAACACGCGCTGCACGCCCCGCGCCACCTCGTAGTGCTCCTCGCCGACGATGTCTGGCGCGAGTGCGCGTGAGGTCGAAGCCAGTGGATCGACTGCGGGATAGATCCCGAGTTCGGCGATCGAGCGCTCGAGCACAATCGTCGCGTCGAGATGTGCAAATGTCGTTGCCGGTGCCGGGTCGGTGAGGTCGTCGGCCGGCACATACACCGCCTGGAAGGACGTGATCGAGCCCTTTGTGGTGGACGTGATGCGCTCCTGCAGCATGCCCATCTCGGCGGCAAGCGTGGGTTGATAGCCGACGGCGCTGGCCGTGCGACCAAGCAGCGCAGAGACCTCGGAGCCGGCTTGCGAGAACCGGAAGATGTTGTCGATGAAGAGGAGCACGTCGAGATTCTTCTCGTCGCGGAAGTATTCAGTGATCGCGAGACCGGATAGCGCGACACGCAGACGCGCGCCTGGCGGCTCGTTCATCTGTCCGTACACGAGCGCGATCTTGGACTTGGTCAGATCCTTCTGGTTGATGACGCCGGTCGTCGACATCTCGTGATAGAGGTCATTGCCCTCACGCGTCCGTTCCCCGACGCCAACGAACACCGAGACGCCACCATGGAGCTTCGCGATGTTGTTGATCAGCTCCTGGATGACGACGGTCTTGCCGACACCGGCACCCCCGAACGCGCCGATCTTGCCGCCCTTCAAGAACGGGCAGATCAGATCGATGACCTTGATGCCAGTCATCAGCACCTCTGGTGACGTGGACTGATCGGCCAGCGACGGCGGTTGCCGGTGAATCGGGTAGTACTTGTCGGCCCGCACCGGGCCGCGCTCGTCGATCGGTTGTCCGGTGACATCGAAGACACGCCCCATGACGGCTTCACCGACCGGTACCTTGATCGGCTCGCCGCTGTCGGTGACCGTCAAGCCGCGCTTCAGCCCTTCGGTGCCCGACATCGAAATCGTGCGCA
>DATCXH010000767.1:0-11731 GCA_036565925.1 Vicinamibacterales bacterium | reverse complement strand
TCAAGTCGTCGAGCAGCCGGCGCTCCTGACGATGGGTCTCGACGGCCGCAAACATCGCCCAGCCGAGCTCTTTCGCCGACGCCCAGTCCCGACCGTCCACGACTCCCTGCACGCCAGCCTCATCGAACGGACGCTCGAGGGAATCCTCAGCTTCGGTGATGCCATCGCTGTACATCACCAGCACGTCGCCGGTGGCCAGCTCGATGCGGCCTGCGGAATACGTCGCGTTCTCGAACATGCCCAGCGCCATCCCGCCCGCTCGCAGTCGCTCGTAGGAGCCGTCGTTGCGGCGCAGCAGCGGAGGATTCTGGCCGGCGTTCACGTAGACGAGCGATCCGGTTCGTGGATCGAAGGTGGCAATGAACAGCGTGACGAATCGCGATCGCGGCGCATGCTTGACGATTTGCGCGTTCAGGCGCGCCACCAGGTCCGCGTCCTCGAGCCCTTCGTCGACGAGCGTACGCATCATCGCGAGCAGCAGCGCCATCAGCAACGCCGCCGGACTGCCTTTGCCGGCAACATCGCCAAGCGCCAGCAATACGCGTCCATCGGCGAGCGGCAAGATGTCGTAGAAATCGCCGCCCACCGTGTTGGCCGGCCGGGTCATCCCGAACGCTTCGACACCAAGCGCGCGAAACTCCGCGCGCGGCAGCATTGCCTGCTGAATCTCTCGGGCAATCTCGAGATCGTTTTTCAACGACAAGCGATCCGCGACCTCGAGCAATACGAGCAGGTTCACGAGCAGAAAGCCCGTGAGCAGCCACAACGTTCCGGGCGCGAATGCCGGATGGGGGATCAGAAACAGGTGAAAGCTCTGAAAGAGCTCGATCAACCCGATCAGGCTTGCAACCAGCGCAGTGGCGTACAACACCCGGCGCGCAGGCGTCAGCTTGAGCGTGAACGCCAGAAACAGCATCCGAGCCCGGCCCAGCATCCGTAAGTGCCACGGCCGGTTCTTCAGCTCGTCGAAGTCCACGTGCCGCGAGAAGAAGCGGTACGCCTCCGGTGTGTCGCGCGTAAACAGCCGCTCGAGGTCGGCGGTCGTGAGGCCTCTCGTGTAGGCCTCGAAAAAACGGCCGCCCGTCGGGCGGGGCAGTGGAGGAACGTTCATCGACAAAACAGGATCTTAGACGGAATCTCCGCCTAGATGATTCCCAGCTCGGAGCCAACCCGCTGGAAGGCATCGAGCGCGAACTGCAGCTCTTCTTGAGTGTGGGTAGCGGTCACAATCGTCCGGACACGGGCTTTTCCCTGAGGCACGGTTGGGAACCCGATTCCCTGCGCAAAGACGCCGGCGTTGAACAATTTGTCGGACAGCGTCATCGCCAGCGCTCCGTCACCAACGATCACTGGCGTGATCGGACTCTCGCTGATGCCGACGTTGAAGCCCAGTGCTTCGAGGCCTGCCTTGAAGAAGCGGGTGTTGGCCCACAGCCGTTCGATCCACTGCGGCTCGTGCTCGAGTACGTCGAGCGCGGCAATGCACGTGGCCGCAACCGACGGCGGATGGGATGTCGAAAAGAGAAACGGCCTGGCGCGGTGATAGAGGAACTCGATGAGCGATTGCGACCCGGCGACGTACCCGCCGAGCGCGCCAATGGCCTTCGACAGCGTGCCAACCTGAACGTCCACGCGACCATGCATGGCGAAGTGGTCGACCGTGCCGCGTCCGTTTCGACCAAACACGCCGCTCGCGTGCGCATCGTCCACCATCATGATGCAGCCGTACTCATCAGCGAGATCGCAGAGCTCAGGCAGCGGTCCGAGATCGCCGTCCATGCTGAACACCCCGTCGGTGATCAGCAGCGTGCGCTGGTTGCGTGGGAGCGCGGCCACGATCTCGTGAGCCGCCGCAACGTTTCGGTGCGGGAAGACCTTGATCGTCGCGCGGCTCAAGCGGGCACCATCGATGATGCTGGCGTGATTCAGCTCGTCGGAGACGATGACATCCTCTCGGCCGAGGAGTGACGACACGGTTCCGGCATTGGCCGTGAACCCGCTTTGAAAAACGACGGCGGCCTCCGTTTGTTTGAACGCCGCCAGTCGGCGCTCGAGCTCGATGTGAATCGCCATTGTTCCGGCGATTGTGCGAACCGAGCCCGTGCCGACGCCGAATGCCTGTAACGCTTCGAGCGCGCGCGCCCGCAACGTCGGGTGCGTCGTCAGGCCGAGATAGTTGTTCGACGATAGATTGACGACCTGACGATGGTCGATCGAGGTACGCGCGGCCTGCTCGCCGTCGAGCACACGCAGGCGACGATAGAGACCCTGTTGCCGCAGATCGTTCAGGGACTCATCCAGGTACGCGAGAGGATTCTGGCGCATGTTGCGCCATTCTAATTGGTTAAATGGCGCGCCATTCTACGGTTATTTCGAATCAGGGCATGCGGAGGATCACATCGCTGCCATCGCGAAAGATCTCGATGGCGCCGAGCTGCGTCAATGCAGCTGTGGTGCGCGGGCCGCGGTCATCAAGCCACGCCGCCTCGTGCACGATCACATGCGAGACGCCGCCGCTGCGAAGCGCGTCCCATGCCGTTGTCGCGTGCAAGGGCACGTCCGAGAGCGACAGCGTCAGGAGTCCGTAGTGCGGCGGAAAAAAGCCGCTGTACCCGTTGACCAGTCGCGCGTGATGGACGATGGAGTAGTACATCGCGCGGATGTCGTAGTCCGGCTGACCGAGGGGCAGCTCGGCGAGCACAACACCACCTGACTCTTGCGCGAGGCGGCGATACACCGCCGGTGCACGCGCCGGTCTGTAGACCCGCGCTTCGGGTGTGGCGTAATCGCGAAGCGTGCCCGAACTGTTAATAGGAAATGGACGAACGAGACTCTCGGCAAAGAACGCGGTCGTCGCGAGGACCAATGCCGGTGTGGCCCATCGCCATCGTGATAACGCCGCCGCGCCGTATCCGCCGAGCACTGCCAACATGAGTACCGCGATCATGTTGAATCTCGCCGGCACACGCAGGCCGTCGAAGCCAGGGACGTAGGTGTACAGCAAGTGATACGGCCCGGTTAGATTCAATGGTCGTCCGAGCGTCTGCGGAGCGAGGCCCAGCGAGAGCCACATTGCGGCAAGCAGCGCGACCAGGTAGAAGCCCCGCGTTCGCATGAACGCGACAATGCGACTGCGGCAACCCGGCGAGATGGCAGCGGCGAGCGCGATAAGGACGAGAGCTCTCAGCAGGAGCTGATCGACGTTGGTCACCCGGATCGTGAAGAGCCCGAGGTCGAGCACGAAGCGGCGATACAGCAAGGTGGCGCCAGCGACGAAGAGATGGATCGCTGCGACAGCGAGAGCGATCCACGCCAGCCTGGTCACGGGGGTGACATTGAGGTCGGCATCGCGCCGCCAGGTGACGACGCCAATCAGAGCAAGGACGACGGCGACGAGGCCAGGAAACAAGTCGCCTTCCGCTTTGGGAAAGACGCGCGCATTGGCGCCCCAGACGATCTGCTCGCTCACGGCAGTTGCGTATGAGTAAACGTCCGCTGCGTACATCGACAGCTCGCCGCGGCTGCGCGCGATCTGCAATTGCTCTTGCACCAGTGCGTACGGCAGCAGGAACGGGACGGTTATCACGCCGACAATCGCGGCGGCAGAGACGAGTTGCATCCAAATCCGCAGGCGTAACCATAGACGGCGTCGCCAGATCTCCCACACCACGTAGGCGATCACGAATGGCGCGAAGAACATCAGGTAGTACGTGCAGGAGAGGTTCTGCGCGATGAGTGCGACAGCCGCGCCGAGCAGCGGAAGCCAGCGTCCTCCACGCATGGTCTGTGCGTCGATCGAATCGAAGAATCTACGGAATCCGTACAACGCGAACGGCATCCACTGCGACGACAGCACCTGCAGATGCGAGCTCTGTGGAAACCGGTAAGGGGCGAATGCGAAGAGCACGCCGGCGACAAAGGCGGCGCGCGGGTTATCCGAGATCTCGCGGACGAAGAGGTACGCGCCAAGCCCGGACAACACAAACGTCGAAAGGTAGAGCAGGTTGTAACAGAGGATTGGGTTGCCGGTGAGTGCCCACACCGGCAGGATCTGGACCGCTTGCGCTATGAAGTGCTCCGAATACGCGAGTGTCAGAGGGACCGGGTGAAAGATATTGGCATCGAAGAAGGTCGCGAGTCGTGCGACGTCGCCGTGCAGAATCGCGAGGAGTTGCTGACAGTCCCATGCCAGCGCCCACATCACAAAGACCGGATCACCGAGGTCCGAAGGCACGTCGCGTCCGAGTCCTCGGACAAGCGGCCACGTTGTGACGATGGCCAGCGCCAGGTAGGCGGCCGCCGCGTGCCATGCACGCCGCATCAATCTGCCGTGGCCTCGACGAGGAGCTCCTGAAGGAGGACTTGAAGGATGGCTGCGGTTGGCACGGCGAGGATCGCGCCGACCAGCCCGAGGAGCGATCCGCCGATCAACAACGCGGTGATCACGAGCACAGGGCTGATACCAACCTGACGCGACATGACCCTGGGGACGAGGATATGGTTCTCGACCTGTTGCTGCAGGAAGAAAAAGAGGGCCACGCCAAGCGCCAACGCCGGGCTGACCGAGAACGCGACGAGTACCGCGGGGATCGCCGAGAGCAGTGGTCCAACGATCGGAATCAGCTCACCGATCCCGGCAATCAGCGCCAGCACATAAAAGTAAGGAACGCCCAGAATCCACAGACCGATCGCGGCCGTCGTGCCGATGATTGCACCGAGCAACAGTTGGCCGAGCAGCCACGCACTCACTTTCTCGCCCGCTCGCCGGAACGCGTCGCGCACACGCCCACGCTCCTGCCGCGGGAACAAACGCACCATCATCCGGACCATGTTCTCGGCGTCAACGAGCAAATAGAAGGTGACGATCAGGATCGTCACCACGCCGAAGATGCCGCCGACGAATCTCCAGATCGCAGACAAGACGGTGCCGACGGCATCGGGACTCGCCGCCGGCGCGCCCTGACGCACCGCCTCGCCGATCGTGATCTCTCTGCCGAGGACGCCTTGCTGGATCAGCCACTGCTGGGCCCGGCTCACGTAATCGGGCGCGGCGTTGAACAAGTCCGTCGCCTGTTCAGCGAGCGGCGGCACCATCAACATCACGAAGAGCGCGATCACGACGAACACGACCACGTAGACCGAAAGAATCGCCACCCATCGTGGCAGACGAATACGCGTGGTGAGTCGTTGCTGTTCGATGTGATCAACGAGTGGTGAGAGGCCGACCGCGATCAAGCCGGCGATGTAAATCAACAGCAGCGTGTCGCGAACGAGGTACAACAGATAGGCGAGCGCGACGGTGACGGTCGCGCTGATCAGCGCATATCGAATCAGCGCTCGAGGCGTGTCGTGTGGCCGGGTAGTCACCGATGCCGTGTGCCGTTAGCCGCGAGCGAGATACTCGCGGGTGAAGCCGGCGATGTCCGTATAAATCTTCTCGAGATCGTGCGGGTTCGCCAGGAAAACGATTCGGAAGAACCCCTCGCCTGCCGGCACGCCGAATCCCGAACCGTTCACACACAGAATCCCGGTCTCGCGCAGGAGCGACAACACGAACTGTTCGTCGGTATGACCCTGTGGGAGTGAAATCTGCGGCAGCGCGTAAAACGCTGCACGTGGTGCCACACATCGCATCCCTGGAATCGCGTTCAAGCGTTCGGTCGTGATCCGCGCACGCTCGGCGAGTGCCGTCCGGAACGCGACCTGGTGCGAGCGATCGCCGGTGAGTGCGGCGGCGACGGCGTACTGCATCGGACCCGGGCTGCACAATCGGCCGTCGGCGAGTTTCTTCATCGCAGCGACCGTGTCATCGAGCCGTGGTGTGCGGCCGGCGACGAGCCATCCCGCTCGCCATCCCGGCGCGAGATACGCCTTCGACAAACTCGAAAACGAAATGATTGGCGCATCGAGGTCCAAGGTCCCCATCAGCGGCAGCGGCCCGCTGTACGCGACGTCCCCGTAGACTTCGTCGGCGAGAATCGTGAGATCGTGACGCTCCGCAAAGTCGATCAAGGCGCGTCGAACAGGCGCCGGGTACACCGCCCCGGTCGGGTTATTTGGATCGATGACGACCAGCACGCGAGTTTTGGACGTGACGAGCGTCCGCAGATGATCGAGGTCAGGGAGCCAATCATGCTCAGGATCGGTACGGTAGTACCGAGGTTGGGCTGAGATCTTTGCCAACACCGCGGTGTAGAGCGGATACGTGGGCGACGGGACCAGCACTTCTTCACCCTCATTCACGAGTGCGTTCAGCGCCAGCTCGATGCCTTCCGACGTGCCCGTTGTAATCAACACGCGATCGGGCGAAGCCGCAATGCCGCGAGCCGTGTAGTCGGCGGCAACCGCGTCGCGCGCCTCGGGGATACCCGCCGAGGGGACATAGCCGTTGTGGCCATCGCGAATGGCTTTTGCAACGGTTTCGACGAGATGCGCAGGAGTGTGAAACCCGAACGCCACCGGGTCACCGATGTTCAGATATCGGACTTTTTGCCCCCGTGCCTCGACGGCCTTCGCCTCCGTGACGATGTTTCGGATGGCGTAGGAGAAGCGGTTGACGCGTCCGGCCACTGGGACCGGCTTCGAGCTCTTCGTGGGCATGGTTCATCTTAAGTGGTTCGGCCGTACGGAAGCGGAGGTAATATTTACATGCAGCCGATAGGAATTACCTCCCTGCCGGCATACTCGATCCCCGTAAATCATTCACAGGATTCGATCGCGACACTGGCAAGCCCTATGAAATACCTCAGGTCCATGCGGCACGTCGCGCTCCCCGGCGCTCTGGCCCTACTGCTCGCTGTCTCCCCGTTCAACGGGCAGGTGGCGTCTGGTCAGGTCGCCTCACCCGCACCGGCTCGTCAGGAACCCCTGGCGACGTTCAAGTCCGGTGTCGAGGTCGTTACAGTGTCCGTGGCTGTGCGCGACGCTGAAGGCAAAGTGATTCAGAACCTGACCAAAGCGGATTTCGAAGTGCTCGATTCGGGCTTCAAGAGAGAGATCCGCGACTTCTTCGTTGGCGATAGTCCCGTCAGCCTGGCGATTCTGCTCGATATCAGCGGCAGCATGGCGGTGGGCGGCAACATGGATCGCGCTCGCGAGGCCGTCGCCGTCGCGACGATGAACTTGCGCACCGAGAAGGACGAAGCCGCGCTGTTCACATTCGATTCCGAATTGCGCGAAGTCGCGGCCTTCACTACTGACACGCGCTCGATTCACAAGGTCAGTCTGCGCGGCAAACCGTGGGGACAGACTTCGCTCTATGACGCCGTCGGCCAGGCCGCACGCGCCGTCTCCGAGCGCGCGAACAAGCATCGGGCACTGCTGGTGATCAGCGACGGCGTTGACACCGCCAGCAAGATGACGCCGGCTGAGGTATCGGGCATTGCAAGCTCGATCGATGTGCCGGTCTACCTCTTGCGGGTCGTCAACCCGCTGGATCATCCCGGGGGCGAGCTCGAGGTGATCGAAACCGACGGCCGCAAAGTTCAGGCGGCGACCCTCGCGGACCTGGCGCGATGGACCGGTGGTGACATTCGGGTGACCAGCGTTCCTGCGCATACATCGGCGGCCATTCAGGATTTGTTCACCGAGCTGCGGCATCAGTACCTCATCACCTTCGAGCCGGGCCCCCGTCCGGGGTGGCACCCGCTCGAGATTCGTACCCGGAAGAAGAGCCTTGTTGTTCACGCGCGAGGGGGCTACATGGTTGGTCCCACGCGCAGCGGTAGTTAGTGCGTTTGTTGTCACAGGAGAGAGACCATCATGCGGAATAGTCTGTTTGCGGCGGCGCTGCTCACTTTGTCAGTGGCCGTGGCGCCGGCCTGCGCCACCAAGAAATACGTGCGAACCGAAGTCGGCAACGTGAACTCGAAGGTTGACACGCTCGCCGGCACCGTCGAAGAGACGCAGGAGCGCACGCGCAAGAACGAAGAGCGTATCGGTCAGGTTGACCAGAAGGCCGAAGAGGCCGGCAAGTCGGCGACGGCCGCGCGTACGGCTGCGGACCAGGCCAATGCCGCGGCGCAGAAGGTTGACGGCCGCGTGACGACCGTGGACAACCGTGTCAGCTCGGTTGAGGCCGCGGCTCGCAAGCTCATTTTCGAAGTGACCCTCAGCGAAGATCAGGGCAACTTCAAGTTCGGTAAGACTGATCTTCCTGATGAAGCGAAGGCGCGTCTCGACCAGATGGTGCAGCAGCTGAAGAGCGACACCAAGAACATCTTCATCGAGATCGAAGGCCACACCGACAACGTCGGCTCGCCCGCGATCAACGAGAAGATCGGCATGGAGCGCGCGGAAGCGGTGAAGCGGTATCTGTACGAGCAGCACCAGATTCCTCTTCACAAGATGAACGTGATCTCCTACGGCGAAGAGAAGCCGGTTGCGCCGAACAACAAGCGCGACGGCCGCGCCCAGAACCGCCGCGTCGTCGTGAAGGTCCTGTCGTAAACAGACGCACGGTCGTTGATTGAGAGGGCGGGCCCGCAAAGGCCCGCCCTCGTTTTTTATCGCATCCTTCCGAAGTCCACTCCCGTCCGCACAATTTCTTTTCCGCCGTCGGTCATCACGATCTCGTAGCGTGCCTTCGCGTCGATCGCATCGGCCGCAAACTGCATGACGAGCGTGCCGCCCAGCATGGGCTGGCCGTTGCCGAGGATCGGTGCCGCGTTCGGGTTTGGAAGAGCGGGCATGCCTCCTGTTTCCGTTCGCGGGCCAAACCGCGGATAACGATTGGCGGATTGCGCAGCGATGGGTTTCTCCTGCCCACGGTTCAGCGTCATCACGTACGCCGGCACTCCGACGTAGTTGTTCAGTGGATGGAAGGTCAACTCGACGACCAGTTCGATGAGGTTCGGTGCCGCGCCGAGCGCTGCATTCGCCTCGCGCTGACCGAAGACGCGGTCGCCCAGACGAGCCTTCGCCTCGGCCGCCAGAGCCACGCGATAGAACGGCGTGATCACGTCAATCCAATCCACCGGCGAGCGCGCGACAACGAGTCGGTAGTCGCTGTGAAGGCGGGCGCGCTCGGCGTCAAACCGTGACTGGCCAAGAAAGATCGCCTGTTCCATCGCACGCCGATCGAGGACCGGTTCGAACGCCGAGAGACAGATGGTTCCCACCAGCAGACAGCACACGACAACGAAGCGCATGTCGCTAATGGTAGTCGGGGGAATCGATGAGGGAGGAAGACGTGTGCGCCGCGGCGGGGACGCGACGCACACGATCCGAGGCCTTCCAACTTGCGTCAGTCGACCACGAACTTCCACGACCAGCAGGAACCGGACCAGGATCGGGCACCCTTAGAATCAACGAGTTACGCCGAATCTTGATGTGCCTGTCTTACGGTTGGTGAAAACCGCTTTCGGTCGGCGGCGCCATTTGTGATGTCTACTATTGCGGCATATGGAGCTGAACGGGCGCGTCGCGCTAATCACGGGGGGGAAGCGGATCGGAGCGGTTGTCGCGACTGAACTGGCGCGCGCCGGTGCCGACGTTGCCATGGTGTACAGGCAGTCGCAGGCCGAGGCTGAGGAAACTGCGGCCGCTGTGCGCGGGCTTGGGCGACGAGCAACGGTCGTGCAAGGCGACTTGCGCGACCCTGAGGCATGCGAACGCGTCGTGGATGGAACCGTGGACGCCCTCGGCCGTCTCGACGTGCTCGTCAACATGGCATCGGTCTACTACTCGAAGCCGTTCGACGAGTTGACCGTCAAGGATTGGGACGCGTCGCTCGAAATTGATCTCAGGGCGGCGTTCTTGTGTGCGCGCGCGGCGGCTCCGCATATGCGCCGTTCGCGAGGCGGGCGCATCATCAACTTCGCGGATTGGACACCGCGAAGTGGCCGGCCGCGGTACACCGGTCTTCTGCCGTACTACGTCGCGAAGGCGGGAGTCGTCGCGCTCACCGAAGTGCTGGCCCTGGAGCTGGCCTCCGATCAGATTCTGGTGAACGCGATTGCGCCCGGTCCGATCGTGGCGCCGGAGGGCGCGTCAGACGAAGAGTTTTCGGCTGTGGAGCGCGCGACGCCGCTCGGGCACTGGGGCGGCGAAGGCGAGATTGCGAAGGTGGTGCTCGCGCTGATCGACAGTGACTTCGTCACCGGCGAAACCATTCGCGTTGACGGAGGCCGTCATCTGAAATAAGCGTGACGGCTGGCCGTCACTTGAAATAACGCTACAGCCGCGACGTGATTGCCGTCAGTACGCCAGAAGCGTCGTGCATCGGCAGATTGCAGATGCAGATGTGCCGCACGCCCTCGGCACGCAATTCCCGAATCGTTCGGGCGCACACGTCGGCGGCCGTTGCGCCCGTTGCGAACTCGTCGATTAAGCCCTGTATCGGTACGGGCATGAACGAGCTCAGGATCTTCAACGTCTTCGGGCTGGCGCTGCGGTAATAGAACACGCAGAACATCCCCGGGATCGGCACGGGCCTGCGGTCAATCTCCGCAAGAAAACGTTTCACAGGGTCGATCTCGAGGTGACTGACGACCTGCGTCAGATAGAACTCAGCGCAGAATCGCTCGTCGAGCAGGAAATCGACCTGCTGTGTAGCAGCCGCGTGCGGATTCGCCCACCCGCCGAGAATCAAATCCGGCTCTTTCTTACGAATCTCCTGTCGCAAGTCCCAGGCATGCTCAACGCAACGCGGCCGGCCGATCGTCTTGTCACCGCCCAGTACAACGAGCGACCGAAATCCGTGCTGGCGCGCTTGTGTTGCGTACGACAGACAGAAGTCGAGGGAGTGCTTGCTCGTGAGAAACGGCACGACCATGTCGCGCGGTAACTCGCGGCCGAGATTGGCAACGAGGTGCCGGAGGTTGTTCTCCTCCTGGGTCCCCACGGCACTATCGGTGAGGAAAACTGAGACCTGTTGACGACTGAGGCGGCGAATCGCGTGATAGGTGTCGATCCACGCGTCCATGCCTTCGGACGCGTCGAGCTCGGCGCGTGGAGGCCGGAGCTCCGCGGTTAATACGGGAGTCTGTCCGCGGAGCCGATCGACCAGCATGCTATCGAGTTGAACTGCGACTGCCCGTCGCGGACGTCTCGTCGCCGACGGCACGCATCACGAAATCGAACATGAGCTGACGCAGATGACTGTTCAATCGTCCGTCCGCAATACCGTGACGCGATTTCGGATACACCATCATCTCGAACGGTTTTCCGGCCTTCTGCAGCTCGTACGCGAACTGCATCGAGTTCTGCATGTGCACGTTGTCGTCCATCGTCCCGTGGAGGAGCAGCATGCGACCCTGGAGTTTGTCGGCGGCAAAGCGCGGCGCAGTACGACGATAGCCGTCCGGGTTGTTCTTCGGCAGCTTCATCAATCGTTCCGTATAGACGGTGTCATAGTCGCGCCAATCGGTAACCGGTGCGCCGACAATGCCAGCCGACCAACTGGTGCTGTGTGTCATCGCGTACGCGGTCATGAACCCACCGTAGCTCCAGCCGCTCAGCACCATTCGCGTCGAATCGACGTACGGCAACTGCTTGAGCCAGGCGACGCCGTCTTCGAGATCCTGCAATTCGACCTCGCCGAGCCTTCCATACACCGGCCACTGTGATTCGGCGCCTTTTCCGCTGGCGCTTCGATTGTCGAGCACCCAAACCAGCACGCCGTGCTGGGCGAGCATCTGATGAAACATGTACTCGCGCCCGCCCCACTGGTTCTTCACCTGGGATGCGCCCGGTCCGGCATAGGTGAACTGGTAAACCGGATACCGGCGGT
>DATCXH010000716.1:0-3265 GCA_036565925.1 Vicinamibacterales bacterium | reverse complement strand
TTCGCGGTTCGGAACCCGGAACCTGGAACCCGGAACCCGGAACCCGGAACCCGGAACCCGGAACCTGGAACCTGGAACCTGGAACCTGGAACCTGGAACCCGGAACTTCGTCCTCACGCCTTTGCCAGGTAAAGCGCTTTGATCTAGAATCACCTGCGTCATGCCCTGGACCGCCATGCACGAGCGCGCCGCGGAGTCGATCGAGTTCATCCGCGAGACGATGGTGCGGAGCGCTTCGTTCACTGCCGTGCCCGGCCAGGGCGGCGTGGCGATGGGTGCGATTGGCGTCCTCACCGCGGTGCTCGCATCGCAAGCCACGACGCCGGAGCGATGGCTCGCCACCTGGTTGGTCGCCGCCGTGATCGCGTCGCCGATCGGGCTCGCCGCAACGGTGCTCAAGGCGCGGCGCCATCATGTCGCGTTGTGGTCGGCATCCGGTCGGCGGTTCATGCAGGGCTTTCTCCCGTCGATTGTCGCCGGCGCGGCATTGACGCTCGCGCTCGTGCGCGCCGGTCACATCGAGTTGCTGCCGCCGACCTGGTTGTTGCTCTACGGTGCCGGGATTCTCGCCGGCGCGACCGCCAGCATTTCCGTGCTGACCTGGGTGGGTGCGCTGTTTATGGCTCTGGGCGTCGCCGCGGTGACGACGGTTGGTCAGTGGCCGGACGTGTGGTTGGGCGCGGGGTTTGGCGGATTGCAGATCGTGTTCGGTATCATCATCACGAGGAAGCATGGCGGCTAGGCGCGGCGCGGCACACCGTCACGCAGGCGGCGTCGACTCGGAACGGCCGGCCGCATCCAAACGCACGCGTCCAGCGGCGCCGCCGGTTGCGACGCGCGCGGCCAATCTCGATCGCCTGATTCACGATCGCACGCGCCTGGCGATCATCAGCGCTCTGGCCGCGAACAGTCCGTTGACCTTCACCGAGCTGAAGCAGCTGCTGGACCTCTCTGATGGCAATCTGAGCGTCCACGCGCGCAAGCTGGAAGACGCTGGCTATGTGACGTGTACGAAAGGGTTCGAGGGCCGTCTACCGAAGACACAGTTTTCGTTGAACGAGGCCGGCCATCGTGCGTTGCGCCAGTACCTCGATCACATGGAAGCGATCATCAAGCACGCGCGCACGAAGCGTTGAGCCCGATATGGGCTCAGGCCGCAGAGTTCTGGGCGTTACGCTTCCAGAGAATAATCACCAGCCAGATCACGAACGCCTGAATGGGCATCGGCCAGTCAGACTCGAAATCCGCGATCGCACGCCGCGTCCATGCGCTCTCAGGTTCGATCGTGCCGATCTGACGCTCGCCATCCATCAGCGCGAACGCGCGACGCCAGATCGACGGCTTGAGCAACGTGTAATCCCTGTCGCCATGGTGGACGATGATCGTGTCTCTGAAGGCGCTGGGCTTGGTGGCACGTGCCAACTCGCGACCGGCCGCCTCGATGACGAAATCGCCGCTCAACGTGCCCTCCCGGAACACACGGTAGGTCACGTCGCCGATCACGATCTCGGCGCGCTCGCGCCACGAGGTGAGCTCAATGTGGGCGACCGTTCGCTCTCCACTCATGACGGTGTAATCCCAGGAATACCACCGCCTCGGCTCCAACATCATCCGCATGCGGCCATTATAGGCACGCGACCGCTTGCGGTCCGGTCTAGGCGCCGGTGCGCGCAGCGTTGCGATGCTCGAACGGCGTGGTCCCGAAGCGGCGCTTGAATTGTCGGTAGAAATTCTTCTTGCTGCGATACCCGACGAGTAGCGACACCGCTTCGACTTTGACGCCATCGCGAATCAATGTCGACGCGCGGTCGAGACGGACGTTCGTCAACCACTGATGCACCGACACCCCGACCACGCGCCGGAACATTCCACCCAGATACGCACTCTGACGATGCAGCTCCGCTGCGAGAGAGCGAAGGGTGATCGGCTCGGAATACGACTGCTCGATGCGATCCAGCATCCGACGTACGTGTTCCTCGGCCGCTGACGGGCGCGGTGGCGGCGGCAACTCGGACCCAGCGGGTCGGGCTGGTGCATCCAGGTGGGGCAGTGTGACCATGACCTCGGTGCCTCCCTCGGGACGATCGCTGGTGATGCGGATCGACCCGCCATGGAGCGTGACCAGATGGCGCGCCACAGCGAGGCCAACACCGAGGCCGTGCTCTGTCTTGTCCGGTCCGGTCGTGAACATCTCGAACACGGTTGCCAACACGTCCGGTGGAATACCGCGTCCGGTGTCGCCGACGGTGACGACCGCCTGGGTGTTGTCAGTGACCGACGTCAACCAGATCCTCCCGCCATCTTCGGTGTACTTGATCGCGTTGTTGAGGATGTTCGAGAACACCTGCTCGAGTCGAACGGCGTCTGCCTCGATCCACCATGGGCCCGGGGACAGCAGCACCTCGAGCTGCTGGTGTCGCTGTGCGGCTACCGGTCGAATGGCTTCGGCGAGATCCAGGAGCACGCGATGCAGATCGATCGTGTCCTTGTTCAACGCCGTGATGTCGCGTCCCGTACGGGCGACGACGAGCAGATCTTCGACGAGCCGCGACAAGCGGGTGCACTGGCGCTCGAGTACCTGGCACGCATGCGCCCGGCGCGACGGATCGCTGTCATCTTTCACCGCGGCGATCGCAGTGCGAACCGCCGACAGCGGTTGCCGCATTTCATGAGCCACACGTACCAAGACTTCGCTGGCCGCGGTATCGAGTGCGCGTCGAAAGTCAGAGACCGGTATTTCCTCGCGTGGCCCGACCTCGTGTATCGCGTCCGTAATATCCATAAGAGACTCCGCAGGTTCAAACACGTCGGCGTCGCCCATGGTCATCTCCACCTCATGATGCCGGGCGGAACCATCGTCCGAGTCTGGCGTACTTAGGTGGATGAACGCGTCTGGGGAAAACCCGTACGAGTCTAGAGGAATCCACGCCGCCGTCGTGAGCACCCGGCTGGCCACGAATAGTCGCTGAAATCCCCCAGCCTTCACAAAAGTTGCCGATGCGCAGATCGCACATGGGCGCGAGATCGGTGGAAACACCCGAGCAAGCATCACAATCGCTCGCGGAATCCCGTTGCTCTGCAGGTGTGGTCACGCGTTTGTGACAGTCAGCACACGAGCCAGCGGCAATGACGACACGAGGCGCGGCTGTTACAGTCGTTGCTTCGCGCTCGCGATGACGCTGCTGATCGCCCGCGATCGCCTGCGGCGAGAGGACCCGAAGTTCGCGTTGCGAGTGGTGTGCGGAGTTCTTGACGGTCTCGACAC
>DATCXH010000078.1:0-7131 GCA_036565925.1 Vicinamibacterales bacterium | reverse complement strand
GATATTTCTTAAGATTCGATTAACTCAGCGACTGAAGACGGTCACCGTCTCCACATGCGCTGTATTGGGAAACAGATCGAGCGCGGTGACAGGACCAAGCTCGTAGCCGTTGTCGAGCAAGGCGCGCGTATCGCGAGCGAGCGTCGCGACATCGCAGGAGACATACACCAGTCGTGCGGGCTTGAGCGCGAGAATTCCCGCAATCGCACCTCGCGAAAGACCTGTCCTGGGTGGATCAACGATCAGTGTCTCTGCAGACGCGGATCGATGACGTGCGAGAAAATCCTCGACGCTGGTCCGCTCGATGCGCACGCGATCCCGAAAAGGTTCGGCGTTCATCTGCAGGTCCGCCCCGCTGACGCGATCGCCCTCGACAAGCGTGACGTGATCGGCGCCAATCGCGGCCAGTGCCAACCCGAACAATCCCCCACCCGCATACAGATCGATGACTGGTCCAGAGGGCACGAGCGTCATCACGTGCTGGACGAGCGTTCGAATCAAAAAGCGATTGCCCTGGAAAAACGCGCGAACGTGCCGAATCAGGCGCAGCGTTGGCCCATCACCAACCTGCAGCACGTCGGTCACGTGCGGCGTGCCGGCCACCGTTTCAGCGACGGGCGAGTCCGCAGTCTGCGCGGTCAGGCCGACGAGTCCAGTTGCAAGCGCGGAATAGTTCGCGGCGTGAACACCTTCACGCAGGTCCAAATGACACGCCCGCTCGTCGCCCGCGATGTTCTCCGCCACCTCGACACCGACGACTGCAGCTGGACCGGCCGCGCGAATCACTTCCGTTGCCGTCGCGATCCATTGGCCGGTTGCGTCAAGTAACTGTCCGGTCTGGACTGCGTCACAGAGGTCGTGACTCTCTTCGCGATAAAACCCCAGCCGTCCATTGACCGCGTGAAGTCTCGCGCGCATCCGATACCCTCGCTCCGGTGACCCGATGACGTCAGGTTCGCGATCGAGGGCGACTCGTCCGATTCGTGCGAACGCATCGCGGATGATTTCCCCTTTGAGCAGACGCTGACGTTCGTATCCAATATGCGCGAGGACGTTACCGCCGCATCGCGGATCCGCGCCGACGGTTCGTCGATCGGGTGATGCGGACAGTACGTCGATTGTTGATGCGAAGGCGACGCTCTTGGTCGTGCGCTCGACTCGCGCTGCGACGCGTTCACCAGGGACCGCTCCCCACACGAGCACGACCTGCCCGTGATGCCGGGCGAGCATGCGTCCGCCGGCAGTCGGCTTTTCAATGTCGAGCGTGAGAATCGACCCGATCTGAATCATCGAATGCGCTGAGGTGAATCATTCGAACGCGATCGTCGGCAGCTTGCGCCGCTCACGGAGAAGCCGATCGACAGCGGAGCGGCGTGACTGCTCGTAAGTCTCGGGAGCCATACGTCCGCGAAACGGCGCCAGGTCCTCGTCGGCCTCTGCACCGAGCGCGTGGATCGTGTCCGCATCGCACTGGGCGTGCGCAGCCTCGAGCAAGCGTTTGTCGAGGGCGCGCAGCTGTTCGATGAGCGCCTGCCGGGCCGCACCACGGATGGACTTCGCACCCGCTCGGGCGATGTCGATTTCGTGGACGAGCGCATCGAGCGTCGCATCCAGCGAGCGATCCTCCCCGGCTCGCAATGCCGTCAACCGCGCGACGACACGCTCGAGATGCGCCGGCAGTGACTCGTGACGACGCTCGTGTCCGGGCGACGGATGTTCTCCAGACGACGCGTCTCCGGACGCGGGCGTCGCCTCCCCACTATCAGAGGACGTGATGCCGAGTGCGCGGCGCCACTCATCGAAAACGTCCATCACATCCGCTTCGCAAAACTCAACCCGGATCGGCCGTCGTCGTGGTCCCCTGGCGTAATAGCGCTCGAAGTATCGATCGATGCCGCGCACCGCGACGTTCAGGGGAACGCCCTTGATCGCCCAGCCGCACACCTGCTCGAACGCAGGTCCGACGATGCGAATGAGGTGACCGTCGTTCTTGCGGCAGAGATGCGCCTCGACCTGACGGCAGTAGTCTTCTACGGCAGCCACCGCACTTCTCCAGAGATCACACGCGTGCGCATCGTACCGTCACGCACGAGGAGCGCGCCGGTGTCGTCGATATCCTCCGCGACGCCGCGCCGCGTGACACCTGCGACGTCCCATTCCACCCGGCGCCCCAACGTCGAGACCGCTCGATCGCGCCACCGATCGATCACCGTCGCCCTGGCGCGTGACTGCAGATCGCGGTAGCGCGAGTCCAGCGCAACCAGGCATTCGACGAGCAGCAGCCCGCGATCGACCGGCCGTCCCAGTTCCGATTCGATTGACGTCGCCCGCGCTGCGACGTCGGGCGGATAGGCGGCTGGCATCAGATTGACGCCGCAACCGAGGACGACGTGCTGCACGCCTGACCTCGACGTCCCCGCCTCCGCGAGAATGCCAGCCAGCTTGCGTCCACCGATGTAGACGTCATTCGGCCATTTGAGCTGTGGTTGAAGACCTGTTGCCGCCTGAATGCCGTCGGCGAGCGCGACACCGGCGGCGATGGTCAGCAAGCCCACCGCATGGGCCGCAGGCCGCATGAGGATCGACATGTAAAGACCGGCGCCGGGAGGTGAAGCCCAGATCCGACCATGCCGACCGCGGCCAGCTGATTGCGCGTCTGCAATGACGACCGATCCCTCCGGCTCACCGAGATCGGCGAGGTTGGCGGCAACATCGTTGGTCGAGCTCACCTCCGCGTACCAGAGCACCCGTCGCGAAAAGATTCCGGGACGTTCGCCAGCTCCTGCGAGCGCAGTCGCCAGATCGTCAGGCAGGACCATGGTTCAGATCCCGATCTCGAGACTGAGGTCGGCGGCGGGGGCCGAATGCGTCAATGCCCCGATCGACACGAAATCGGCGCCGGTCGCAGCCAGCTCCGGCATGCGGGCCAGCGTGACGCCACCGGATATCTCGGTCTTCGCGCGTCCGTGACATTGCCGCACCGCTTCGATGATGTCGGCCGTGGAGAGATTGTCGAGCAGGATGATGTCGGCACCCGCCTCGAGTGCTTCGGTGACTTCGCTGGGGCGTTGCGCCTCCACCTCGATCGGCAAACCTGGATTCGACGCACGCATGCGCTCGACTGCGGCACACACACCACCGGCGAGCCGCACGTGATTGTCCTTGATCAATACGCCATCGGCGAGCCCGAATCGATGATTGACGCCACCGCCAGCGCGAACCGCGTACTTCTCCAGCGTCCGCATCAAGGGCGTCGTCTTGCGGGTATCGAGGACCGTTATTCGACCAGCGGCTGCATCGACAAACTGACGCGTCAGCGTCGCGATGCCAGTCATGCGCTGGAGAAAGTTGAGTGCCGTGCGCTCGGCGGTCAGCAGGGCGGCGACACGGCCGTCGATGTGAGCGACCTCAGCACCTGACTCACACAGCGTGCCATCGCTACGAAGGACCCGGACGTCAACATCAGGATCCAGTTGCCTGAAAGCGTCTGACGCGACATCGAGGCCCGCAATGACACAACGCGACTTCGCAAGCACGACGCCGCGGGCACGACGTGCACCATCAACGGTCGATGCGGTGGTGATGTCGCCCGTTCCGATGTCCTCGGCCAGCGCGCGTGCCACCAGCTCGCGATAGGCTTCGGGAGCGAGTGGTGCGAAAGACTTCGCGGTCACGCCTGTGGTTCGGACGGAGGCGCATCTTCGATGAAGGTCAGCGCGGGCGCACTCACATCGCTAAAGGTGAATTCACGGACGTGAGCGGCGGCCATGAAGTCCTTCGCGGCCGGCATCATCGTCTCGAAGCGCTTCGGAAATACGACGTTCACCGGTACCTTGATCGATTTCTTCTGCAGCGCCTTCTCACGCCTGACTTCGCCGAGCGCCTCGCGGGCGACGGTAAACACCTCGACCGCCGAGCCGTCCTCGTCACCGATCGACTCGACCACTTCGGCCGGCGTGGGCCAGCTCGCGCGATGCACCGATCCCTGCTGCCACCACGACCACACTTCCTCGGTCACGAACGGGAGGAACGGCGCGAACAGGCGCAACAGCGTGGACAGCGCTACCAACATGGCGCTGTTCGCCGAGGCCGCGCCCTCGGGCGAGAAGTCCCCATACCGCCGTGACTTCACCAGCTCGAGATAGTCGTCGCAGAAATCCCAGAAGAACCGCTCCGTCTTCTCGAGCACCCACGCATAGTCGTAGTCTTCGAGCTGGGCGGTCGAATCGCGCACGAGCAGCGCCAGGCTCGTGAGCATGCCGCGATCGAGCGGCTCCGTGATCGGCCCACGCGGCTCGGCTTGCATCAATGCAAACTTCGCGGCGTTGAGCAACTTGATCGACAGGCGCCGGCCCACCTTCATCTGCTGGGCATCGAATGCCGTGTCAGTGCCGGGACGGCCGCTCGCCGACCAGTACCGAACGCCGTCCGATCCGTACTCCTCGAGCAGCGCCATCGGTGTGACGACGTTGCCCTTGGACTTCGACATCTTCTTGCGATCGGGATCGAGCACCCAGCCGGACAGAGCGGCGTGGCGCCACGGCAGCGAGTCGTGCTCGAGATGCGCACGTAACACCGTGTCGAACAGCCACGTGCGAATGATGTCGTGCGCCTGCGGACGCAGATCCATCGGGAACACGCGGGCGAAGAGCGCGGGATCGTCGAGCCAGCCCGAGACGATCTGCGGCGTCAGTGAAGACGTCGCCCAGGTGTCCATCACATCCGGGTCACCTGTGAAGCCACCTGGCTGATCGCGTTGATCGGCCGTATAGCCATCAGGCACATCGGTGGAGGGATCGATCGGCAGCCTCGCTTCGTCCGCGACGATGCGATGCTCGTAGTCGACGCTGCCGTCAGCGCGAACTGGATACCAGACCGGGAACGGCACGCCGAAGAACCGCTGACGGCTGACACACCAGTCGCCGGCGAGGCCGTTCACCCAGTTCTCGTAGCGAACCCGCATGTATTCCGGATGCCATTGCAGCTCGTGCCCCCTCGCCAACAGCGCATTCCGGTACTCCATGGTCTTGATGAACCACTGCCGGCTGGTGACGATCTCCAGCGGACGGTCGCCCTTCTCGTAAAACTTGACCGGGTGCGTGATCGGGCGAGGCTCGCCGATCATGTCGCCGGACTCGCGAAGCATCTCGACGATGCGCGTACGGGCCTTTGCGGAGGACAGATTCGCGAGCTGATCGTAGGCCTGTTGCGCGCGCGCAGCGTCGCGACTCTCCCACCCGTTCGAGCCCCATGTCACGGCACGGAATGCGCCGTTCGGCATGATCACCGCGCGTACTGGCAGCGACAGCTCGCGCCACCATGTGACGTCGGTAAGATCCCCGAACGTACAGATCATGGCGATGCCGCTCCCCTTCTCGGGATCGGCGAGAGCGTGCGCCTTCACCGGCACCGGCACGTTGAAGAGCGGCGTCAGCACCTCGGTGCCGAAGAGCGGCTTGTAGCGCTCGTCATCTGGATGCGCGACCAGGGCCACGCACGCCGGAATCAGCTCGGGACGCGTCGTGTCGATCTCGACGTAGCCCGACTCTGGCTTCGCGAAGCGAATGCGGTGATAGGCGCCAGGCTGTTCGCGATCTTCGAGCTCGGCCTGCGCCACCGCAGATCTGAAATCCACATCCCACAGTGTCGGCGCTTCGAGCTGATACGCCGCGCCCTTCTTCAGCAAACGCACGAACGCCGTCTGCGACACCTTCTGCGACCGGCGGTCGATCGTGGCGTAGGTTCGTGCCCAATCCACCGACAGGCCGAGATAGCGCCACAGGTGCTCAAAGGCCTTTTCGTCTTCCGCGGTCAACCGTGCACAGAGCTCGATGAAATTCGGACGCGAGACGGAGATCGGCTGTTTCCCGGGCTTCTCGGGGGGAACGAAGTTGGCGTCGTATGGCAGCGAGGGATCGCAGCGCACACCGTAGTAGTTCTGCACTCGCCGCTCAGTCGGCAGTCCGTTGTCGTCCCACCCCATTGGATACAGCACCGCCTTGCCGCGCATCCGGTGGAAGCGAGCCACGATGTCGGTGTGGGTGAACGAGAACACGTGGCCGACGTGGAGCGAGCCGCTGACCGTGGGCGGCGGCGTATCGATCGAATAGATCTGATCGCGCGGACGATCACCGGGCTCGAAACGATACGTGCCGTCCGCTTCCCACTGCGCGGTCCACTTCGCCTCGAGGCCTTCTAATGCCGGTTTGTCTGGAAGGGTAATCTGCAATCGGTCCATTCGACGATTTCGTGATCTGTGATTATTGATTGAATTGTTGATCTTCGATGGTTGGTTGGCGATTACCAGGTGCTTTCAATCACGAATCAACAATCACCGTTCAACAATTCAATCATCAATCAAAGATCACCAATCACAAATGGCGGTTCAACGCTTTGCGTCGACCGCGCCCTTGATGCGCGCGATTTCCTCTCGGATGAGACGCTCAGCAACCTCGCCGACCACTTGTCGGACCAGGTCACGGGCGGCGTTGGGCGCCAGACGCTCGAGGACGCGGCGCGTGACCTCGTTCACGAGTTCATCGGTGATCGCGACGGGCGCAGCAGGTGCCGCCTGCGCACGCACTGCAGGTCCCGGCTCGCCCTGCTCCATCGCCAACAACGCGTGGAACGCGTCGAGGATGACGTTCCCGCTGTCGGCCGGCGGCGCTGCGGGCACCGTCTCAGTGTTTCGCGAATGGATCGCATCCATCATCGAGGACCCGATGGGCGCCCCAAACGACGCATCCGCGGCGGGCATCGACTCCCGGAAGGGGGTCGAGCCGAGCAGCTTCTCCAGCGTCGGCACTTCAGAGGCTCGGAAGTCCTCTAACTCCGACGGCACGGGCCGACGCGTGTCGGGCTTGTTGTCGAGCACGGCCAATGCCGCATCGAGTCCCTGAAAATAGTCGTCGAGCTTTGATTCGGTTTTCCGTGACGGCTCGGCCGTCGCGGTGCGCTCCACGGGGGCCGAGAACTGAGACGCGGGCGGAGTGGCAGGCTCGGCAGCGAACGCCGGCAACGCCTTCTCGTTCCCGCCCTCGACCAGCTCGCGCACGCGCGCGACGACTTGCTGCGGCTCGAACGGCTTGACCAGCACGCCGTCGCACTTCACCTGCTGCGCGCGGGCATCGT